>JAEZWY010000125.1 GCA_023442905.1 Bacillota bacterium
GACATATTTAACGTCCTCACGCCTAATACTTAACTCGCGGATGTTCATATGTATGACCTCGCTCTTTCATTGTATTCATAACTCATTATATCATAAAAATGGCAAAATCATGCTAAAGATTATAGTAGGGTTAGAATATTGCAAAAAATGCGCAAAAACTAAAACAAAGTGAAAAAAATCTTTTAAAGGGGTTACATTTATTGAAATTCTTGTTATAATGATTTTGTCAATAAACATCTGTAGACGTTTATAAGCATTAAGTAAGCGTTTACTTATTTTGAAAGGGGAACATTTCACATGGCTAAAGTTGATTTAACTAAACAACCCTATAATTTAGACGCAGAAGGTGTCAAATGGGTTGAAGATACAATCGCAAATATGACAATTGACGAAAAAATCGGTCAATTATTCTTTAATATGGGTGCAAGTACTGAACCTGAATACTTAAAAGATGTATTAGATACATACCACATCTCAGGTGTACGTTACAATAAATCTAATGCAGATGTTGTTTACGAACAAAACAAAGTATTACAAGGTCACTCTAAATACCCAGTATTAATCGCTGCGAATACAGAAGCTGGTGGTGACGGTGCTGCTAACGACGGTACTTACATCGGACACGAAGTTAAAATCGCTGCTACTAACGATTCTAAATACGCTTATGAAATGGGTCGTATTGCCGGTGTTGAAGCTGCTGCAATCGGATGTAACATGTCATTCGCACCAATCGTAGATATTACTGAAAACTGGAGAAACCCAATTATCTCAGTACGTACTTGGTCAAACGACACAGAAAAAGTTTTAGAAAACTCATTAGCATACTTAAAAGGTATCTCTGAAGAAGGTATCCTTGCGACTGCTAAGCACTTCCCTGGTGATGGTAACGACGAACGTGACCACCATTTATCATTTGCAACTAACCACTCAACATTAGAAGAATGGTTCGATTCATTTGGTAAAGTATACAAAGGATTAATCGATGCTGGCTTACCTGCTATTATGGCTGGACACATTGGTTTACCTTCATACGTTGAAAAAGTAAACCCATCTGCGTCATTATCTGAGAAAAACTTACCAGCTACATTATCTAAAGAATTATTAACTGACTTATTAAAAGGTGAGTTAGGCTTTAACGGTGCGGTAATCACTGATGCTTCTCACATGGTTGCATTTACAGGTGCATTAAAACGTGAAGACGCATTACCAACTTCTATCGCTGCTGGTTGTGACATGTTCCTATTCTTCAACGATCCAGATGAAGACTTTGCATGGATGAAAGCTGGTTACGAAAATGGTACAATCACTGACGAACGTCTAAACGATGCTATTTCTCGTACTTTAGGTTTACGTGCTAAATTAGGTCTACACAAAGCTGACCGTACAAACATCTTAGCGCCTAAAGAAGAAGCTTTAGCTAAAATCGGAACTGACGAGCACAAAGCTATGGCTCGCGAAGTTGCTGACCAAGCGATTACTTTAGTTAAAAACGAGCAACCAGACATCTTCCCTGTTACACCAGAACGTTACAAGTCTGTATTATTAGTACTTAACGAAGGTGTTAAAGGTGGATTCGGTGCGATGATCGCTTCTAAAGAATCTCCAGTAGATATCTTGAAAGCTAAAATGGAAGAACGTGGCTTCAATGTAACTGTTTGGGAATCAACTGAAGAACGTATCATGAAATTACCTGAAGCTGAACGTGCAGCAGCAATTGCTAACGTGTACGCTCAAAAACAACCTATCTCTAACTTAACTGACAATTACGACTTAGTAATTAACTTAGCTAAGATTGCGGCAGGTACTGTACAACGTGTTGCATGGCCAGCATCTAAAGGTACACCAGATATTCCATTCTACGTAAACGAAGTTCCTACAATTTACGTATCAGTGAACCACCCATTCGCTTTAGCTGATGTACCTCAAGTACAAACTTACATCAACGCTTACGACGATAAAGACTTCAACTTAGAAATCTTATTAGATAAATTAGCCGAAGGCGCTGAAGCGTTCAAAGGTGTGGACCCAGTTGATTCATTCACTGGTTTCGAAGATACTAAATACTCATCAGCTGACGTATACGCTAACCGTATCAACCCAGCTAAAACAAAATAATCAGACAAAGCTTTAAAATGTTTAGGACCCTGCATGCGTGTGGGGTCTTTTTTCTTGTGAGAAATTAGCGTTCTGTCGTTAAACAAGCTACTAGTCAGATATACGGAAAAAGGTGGCACAATGCGGATTCTTTACAAATACTTATAAGTCAAATCTTGCCTTTTAAACCCTATGGTTGTATACTAAAATTAGATTATTGTACTTACATATAAAAAGGAGAGAATTCGATATTATGGGAGATCCTGGGGCCTCAAACGTAGGTGGACAGATACTATTAATTATTATTTTAACATTGGTGAATGCTTTCTTAGCAGGGGCTGAAATGGCCTTTGTTTCCGTGAACCATTCAAAACTAGAGACTATGGCAGAAGAAGGAGATATTAAATCTCAAAAGGTATTAAAACTTCTTGAAAACTCTGATGATTTCTTATCAACTATTCAAGTAGGGATTACTTTTGCAGGTTTCTTCTCATCTGCAGCAGCATCTACAACCTTCGTTTCGTACTTACAACCTTACTTAACTGGTATTCCAGCAGGCGAAACAATTGCTACCGCTGCGGTAACATTAATTCTGTCATACTTTACATTAGTATTGGGTGAGTTATATCCGAAACAACTAGCCTTACAAGTACCTGAATCATATGCTAGACAGTCAGCTGGCATTATTTCCGTGTTAAAAACTTTCTTCAAACCATTTGTTTGGTTACTGACAGCATCGACAAATATACTGAAGAAGATTACACCACTCGAGTTTTCTGCAGACAGCCAACAATTTACACGCGAAGAAATTCAAGGCATCATTAATTCCTCACGTCGTGAAGGGGTTATTGATAGTGATGAGTTTCAAATGATGCAAGGTGTATTATCTTTAGATACCAAATTAGCTAGAGAAGTGATGACACCTCGTACCGATACATTTATGGTTGATATTGAAGATGATAGTCAAGAAATCGTAAATGAGATATTAGGCTCGCAGTATTCTCGTGTACCAGTATTTAAAGATGATAAAGATGATATTGTAGGGATTATCCATACAAAGGATATTTTACGAGAAGCGCGCAAAGTTGGCTTCGAAAATATTGAAATTAATAACGTTGTTAAACCAGCATTCTTTGCACCGGAAACAAGCTTTATTGATGATTTACTTTTCGACTTTAAGAAAAACCATCAGCATTTAGCAATCATCAAAGATGAATATAATGGTGTAGTAGGGCTAGTAACTCTTGAAGACTTAATTGAAGAAATTGTCGGGGATATCGAAGATGAGTATGATGAAATTTCCCATCTTTATAAACGTATTAACGACACAACCTACATTATCAACGGTATTATGCCCATTGATAAATTTAACCAATTATTTAAAACGAGTGTAGAATCTGATGAATCAGATACCATTGCAGGATATATGATTGAAATTTTAGGATATTTCCCTGAAGACCGAGCAGAAGAAGTTATCCGAATTGAAAATTATAAGTTAATGACCACTGCAGTTGAGAACGGAAGAATCCGTGGTATCCAAGTTAAAAAATTGGAAGCTGATGAATTAGCAGAAGATGAAGTAGTCGAAGAAGAAAATAAATAGCATTTAAAAGTTCGGAGTCTTTCCGGACTTTTTTCAACTAAAGGAGTAAATATGACAGAATCAAATAATGCAAAAGAAAAAGTCATCCAAAATGAAATGATGGACAGGCCAGTTGTAGAAGCAGGCGTATTAAATTTTATGCGTACCGGCCAAAGTGAATTCCCGGCACCCCTAAAAGCTTTAGAAGATTATGCTCACGAAAATCGGGTTCCTGTTATCCCACACGAGACTGCAGTATTTTTAGACTTTCTATTAAATATTAAACAACCAAAGAAAATTTTAGAAATTGGTATGGCGATTGGCTTTTCGGGATCATTAATGGTTTATGACCATCCAGAGCGGACGTTAGACACTATTGATCGTTACGATAAAATGATAGCAGCAGCCAAGCTAAACTTTGAGAAGCTAGGTGTAGCGGATCGAGTGACAATTCATGAAGGAGATGCTAAAGATGTATTACCTTCTTTAACAGATACATATGATTTTGCGCTGTTAGATTCAGCAAAAGCAAAATACTTTGATTTCTTCCCACTAATCATGGATCGCCTTGAAGTAGGTGGTATCTTGATGATTGATGATATATTCCAAGGGGGAACTGTCTTTAATGAATTGGATACGATTCCTAAACGTGTACGAAAAATCCACAAAAAATTAAATTTACTATTAGAAGAGGTTGTGGGGTATCCTAACTTGAAGACTTCTGTCTTACCATTAGGGGATGGCGTATTGTTGGTACAAAAGATTGACGAAACTGATTTTTCATATTTACTTGAGAAAAATTTCTAATATTGTTACAAGAATCGAGTCGTGAAGGTGATCTTCATGGCTTTTTTCTTCAATAACTATTTTTAACTAGAAAATATCATTAATTTTATTAAATGAAATCATTGACATTATCAAGATATGGTGATATTATAAATATCCAATAGCGGAGGCGAAAAAGTACGCTAAAAACTATTGGAAAATACTTATTGACTTATCTATAAAGCTAAGTTATTATGTGAAAGTTGCTTGTTGAGGACAACGAGATAAAAAAAGAAATTTAAAATTCTTGTTGACAACAACTCAAATCAAGTGATATGATATTTAAGTCGTCAAATACGACAACGTTTATATAAAATCTCAAAAAACTTTTTAAAACTTTTTGTTGACAAACGT
>JAEZWY010000148.1 GCA_023442905.1 Bacillota bacterium
TTCTTGACTTCATATAGTTAGTCTTACAATACGGGATCAGATGGCTTTATATATAATGACAACTTTAATTTTACAATCGAAGAACTAACGGAGAAATTAAGTATAGGTGAAGAGCAAGCACAAAGAATTTTAGATTTGACTAAACGTGGCTCAGCTTCACACTCTGCATGGCTTATGTTTATGTATCCAAGATTACAACTAGCTAGAGATTTATTATCTGATGACGGTGTGATTTTTATGTCGATTGATGATAATGAACAAGCAAATTTAAAACTGTTGTGTGATGATATCTTTGGAGAGGAAAATTTTGAAGGACATATTCATTGGCGCAGAAGACACAATCAACCTAATGACAAAACAAAATTAATTGGATTGGTAGCGGAACATATATTAGTTTATTCTAGGAACAACCAAAGATTAAGAGAAAGTGGTGTTGGAAAAATAGGTTTAACAGGAAATTTTTCAAACCCAGATAATGATCCGCGGGGGGATTGGGCTTCTAAACCGTGGAAGGTGGGAACAAACCAATCTGGAAGTAACTATAAAATAGTTACTCCAACTGGTATTGAATTAGAAGAGGATTGGATGGGTGATGAAGAATCATATAAAAATTTACTAGCAGATAATAGAATTTATTTTCCGCGTGGTGGTAGTGGTATGCCACGAAAAAAATATTTTAGGTATGAAAGGGAATCTGAAGGGCAGTGCGCTAACAATTGGTGGACGCACGAAAATTTTGGACATAATCAACAAGCTACGGACGAGTTAGAGGAATTATTTGGATTCAAACATGCATTTACTAATCCAAAACCCTTAAAATTATTGGAAAATATATTAAATCTTGCAAATCTTAAAGATAATGATATAGTGCTTGATTTTTTTAGTGGTTCAGCCACAACCGCCCATGCAAATTTACTGCACTCTCTTATTAGTAGGAGTAAATTTATAATGATTCAACTACCCGAAAATATTGGAGAATTATATGGAAAATCAACTGGAAATGAAAGAAAGAGATTAGAGAATGTCATAAATATGCTGGAGAAAAATAAGAGAAATTTAACACTAGATGAGGTTGGCATTGAAAGGATAAAGCGTGCTGCAAACAAGATCAAGGAGGAAAATCCTGACTCTAACATAGATTTAGGATTTAAACACTTCATTTTAAAGGAACCTACAAACGAAACTATAAATAAATTAGTATCTTTTAACCCAAATGAAAATAAATTATTTGCTGATAAAACATTGTTAGATGAATTCGGTGTGTCTACAGTTATCACCACATGGTTAAACAACGATGGTTATGGACTAACGACTGAAGCGGAAAATATTATGTTTGCTGGTTATGAGGCTTATTACAAAGACAAGCATTTATATTTAGTACATCCAGAACTGTCAAATGAAGCAATAGAAGAACTTGTTGTGAAGTATGAAACAGATGGAAAATTTAATCCAGAAAACATTGTATTGTTCGGTTATAGTTTTACATGGACAGAACTTGAATCATTAAAAACAAATTTAAAACGACTACAAGACACGGAGAAAAATTTACGTATTAATTTTGACGTACGTTATTAATTGGAGGGATATCATTGGAACTAATATTACAACGTAATTTACCTCATCAACAAAAAGCAGTTGATGCTGTAAGTGCTGTTTTTAATGGTGTTCAAATCGAGCCTCCTAAACAGTATTTTGAAAATCCATCCATTGATTTAACCGATGAGATAATCAAACATAATATCACTAATATTCAATCAGAATTACCAGCGGAATATCGTGGGTTTACGTCACCGATTAATCATTTAAGTTTAGAAATTAAGATGGAAACAGGAACGGGTAAAACCTATGTTCATACACAAATGATGTATGAACTACATAAAAAATATGGCATTAACAAATTTATTATTGCTGTACCTTCATTAGCAATTAAGGCGGGTACTGCTCAATTTCTTCAAGATGAATATGTGAAAAAGCACTTTTCTGATGTATGTGGTTATGGAACCGAGATAGAAGTTGGTGTGTTAGAATCTACAAAACCTCGTAAAAAAGGGAGAAGATATTTTCCGAGTGTTGTTAGTGAATTTGTACGTGGTTCTTCACAAAACACGAATAAAATTCATGTATTACTTGTAAATATGCAATTACTAGCAGTTCGCAAAAATGGTCTACTTAGTCGCGATGATTATGATTATGGTGCAGAAGGTTTTTATCGCCCTTTTGACGCCCTAAAAGCAACAAAACCATTTGTCATCATTGATGAACCACATCGTTTCTCGCGTGATCAGAAGGCTTATCAAGTGATTGAAAAAGAGATACAACCACAGTGCATTATTCGTTTTGGTGCTACTTATCCTGATGTGACAAGTGGTCATGGTAAGAACAGAACAACAAGGAAAGATTATCAAAATTTACTTTACGATCTAAATGCCTGTCAGGCCTTTAATTTAGATTTAATTAAAGGCGTTGCAAAAGAACATTTTGAACCCATATCTATGCAAGCTGAAAAAGTTAAAATTACAACGATAAAAAGAAATGACTATGTTAATTTTCAATATAAAAAGAAAGATGAAGCCAATAAGACATTCACTCTTAAAAAGGGAGATTCACTTTCCATTATACATCAGGCCTTCGAAGGTATTACGATTGAAGCAATCGGTGGCGCATTTGTCGTATTCTCAAATGGAATAGAGAAACAAACCGGCGAGGAACTTGATGTAGATATTTACATGACATCATACCAAGAACAAATGATGCGATTAGCACTAGAAAGACATTTTGAAACAGAACGTGAAAATTTTACGGAACGTAACTTTAAAATAAAAACACTAGCATTATTTTTTATCGATGATATTTCTTCATATAGAGATAGTGAAGAGGGGAAAGTTCCGTATTTAAAAAACATATTTGAACAGTTACTAAAAGAAAGAACTGAAAAAGAACTATCCACTCTAACAGAATATGAAACAGAATATAAAGCCTATCTAGAAGCTAGTTTAGATGATATAAGTGCTTGTCATGCAGGATATTTTTCACAAGACAATAGTGATTCAGATGAAGATATTGCTAATGAAGTAGAAACCATCTTACATGGCAAAAAACAATTATTATCTTTTAAGAAAAAAGATGGCACACCGAATACATTACGCTTCTTATTTTCAAAGTGGACTTTAAAAGAAGGATGGGATAATCCTAACGTCTTTACAATCGCTAAATTACGTTCAAGTGGTAGTGAAAACAGTAAGCTTCAAGAAGTAGGACGTGGGCTCAGACTTCCAGTAGATGAACATGGAAACCGCATTTTTAATGAAAATTTTCAACTTAATTACATCGTTGACTTTACCGAGGCAGACTTTGCAGAGAGACTCGTAGAACAGATCAATGGAGAAATTCCAAAAACTACAGTGATAACAGAAGAACAACTTGCAAAAGTAGCTTCAAAGTTAGCAATCACATCTGATGATTTATTTGATATTTTATATGATAAAAAATATATCGATCGAAAAATGAATATTAATATAGAAAAACGTGGCGAGTTTTTTGCCGAATTTCCGGACTTTGAGATGGGCCTATCATCTGGAAAGATCAAAGATAGGAATAAAAACAAACCACAACCTATTAGAATTCGAAAAGGTGCCTATAAGGAAATTCGTGAGCTATGGGAAAAAATAAACCAGCGATACTTACTCTTTTATGATAGAGATATAGATAAAGTTATGAAAGATGTAGTATTTTCAATATTGGAAGAACCAGGTGTCTTTACTGATGTTGTAATGACGAGTCAACGTGAAATAATTCAAAGTGATGGAACAACTATGACTATTTCAGAAAAATCTGGTTTACAATATGTTGTTTCTCGACCAATTCCTTATAATGAATTTTTACTAAGAATTGTGCGTGCTACTAATATTCCTATTGAAACTATTCATCAAGCTTTACGTGAATATGTAGTAAAAAATGGTGAACTGAATTCGATTTATATTAATGAAAGTTCAGTTAGTGCTATTATTCAGAAATTTAATGAATGGAAAAATATAAATTTACAAGGACGTTTCCAATATGTGAAAAGTAAAACTCCAGTTACATCAACAGCCCTTTCTCATGCCGATGGGACTCCACGAGAAACTATTTCACAAGGTAGAATTGGAACGAGAATTGCACCTGGAACACCAAGTGACAAGTACTTGTATGATGCCTTTGCTTATGATTCACCGCTAGAGCAAAAGAACATCTCTACTGATATAGAAGAAGTCATTGTGTATGGAAAGATACCACGAAACAGTATTGCAATTCCAACGATAACAGGTGGAATGTATAGCCCCGACTTTATGTATGTTATTAGACGTGCGACAGGTGAAAAAGAATTAAATATAGTTGTCGAAACGAAGGATGTTGAAAATAAATCGAATTTACGTGGCACAGAAAATGCAAAAATAGAATGTGCAAAAGTATTCTTTGATATTTTATCCGAAGAAGGTTATAAAGTTCACTTCCATACTCAATTAAACAACAAGCAAATGGCGCAGATAATAAAAGAAGTATTGAGAGATAACTAATTATTGAGGTGAAGAGTGTATGAGTAATTTATTATACCACTACTGTAGCATAGAAACTTTTGAGTTAATTTTAAAAAATAAAACATTTCGATTTTCTAGTTTAGGTAGTGTTGATGATATGGAGGAATCGATAACATCGGATTTTGATGATATTGGTAGAGTATGTTTTGTTTCATGTTGGACTGACTTGGAACAAGAATCTGTTGAAATGTGGAGAACATATACAGG
>JAEZWY010000152.1 GCA_023442905.1 Bacillota bacterium
AGCAATATCTGGTTTGAGAAAGATAGTGTCTGGAAAAGTATCCTTATCTGGGAAAGATGTGACTAACAAACGCCCGCGAAAGATTACTGAAGCCGGGTTAGGACATATCCCTGAAGATCGTCAAAAGCATGGGCTATTCTTAGAATGGTCGATTGCAGAAAATATGGCGATGCAATCTTACTATCAAAAGCCGTTTTCAAAGAACGGTCTGTTAAACCATCAATTTATCAATGATCATGCAAAAATTTTGATTGATGAATTTGATGTGAGAACGGAAAGTGAAGCAACTTTAGCGGGTGCTTTATCTGGTGGTAACCAACAGAAAGTCATCATTGCGCGTGAATTAGACCGTAATCCAGACTTATTAATTGCTGCGCAACCGACTAGGGGATTGGATGTTGGTGCAATTGAATTTGTCCATGATCGATTAGTGCAGCATAGAGATGCTGGGAAGAGTGTATTATTAATGAGCTTTGAGTTAGATGAGATTATGGGCGTAGCTGACCGGATTGCTGTCATGCATGATGGGAAAATAAATGCAATCGTCCAAGCTGAAGAGACAAATGAAACAGAATTAGGTTTATTAATGGCTGGTGTAACTTTAGAAGAGGCACGCGTACAAAGTGTGTTAAATCCTGTGGGACAAGACGCTATAGATGAAGGAGTTGAAACAGTTGAAAGCATTTAAGCCGAGTACATTTTTAGAAAAATTGACAATTCCTTTTATTTCTATTTTAAGTGGTTTTATTCTAGGCGCCTTAATTATGTTGTTCTTTGGCTATAATCCAATAGCTGCATACGATGCCATGATTATGACTGTGTTATCTAGTCCATACTTTATTGGTGAAGTATTAAGACAAGCCACAGTGTTAACGCTCACTGGTCTAGCCTTCAATGTGGCTTATCAGTCAGGTTTCTTCAATATTGGTTTGTCAGGACAGTTACTGGCAGGTTGGCTATCATCAGTTGCTTTTGCTTTAGCTTTTCCGGATATACCTAAAGTGATCATGGTGCCTGCAGTGTTAATTATTGGGACTTTATCAGGTGCTTTATTCGCATCAATTGCAGGGGTATTGCGCGCATATTTAGGAACAAATGAAGTAGTAGTGACGATTATGTTGAACTATATCATTTTATATACAACGAATTATTTGATTCGTGAAGTGATTGGTACGGGGAATATGACTGTAAAAGTTAGCGAAAATGCTTCTTTAGCACTTGGCTTCATTACAACTTTAACAGGCGGATCGCGTCTAAATATGGGGATATTCATTGCGATAGTTATGGTGGTTTTATATGGATTCGTGATGAAACATACGACGATGGGATTTGAATTAAAAGCTGTAGGGCTGAACAAAGATGCTGCAGAGTATGCAGGAATTCACGTCGAGAAAAATATCGTTTTAGCTATTTTCCTATCTGGTGGTCTAGCTGGTTTAGCAGGTGTCATTCATGGAATCGGTACATTTGGTAATTTATATACCCTAACCTCACTACCATCTGAAGGCTTTAATGGTATCGCTGTTGGGTTACTAGGTATGGGAACACCTTTAGGAACTTTCTTAGCATCTATTTTATTTGGTATTTTAAATATTGGTGCTTCATTTATGCCAAATCGCGCAGGGGTTCCTGATGAATTAGCGAGTGTCATTACCGCAGCAATTATTTTCTTTATTGGTTCATCCTATATCATTAGTTATAGTTTAGAGAAATTTGGAAAAAGTAAAAAACAAACGATTAAGGGGGACCAATAATGGATTTAAGTACGATATTACAGCTAATTGTATCATCAACATTGATGTATGCAGCACCCCTTATTTTTACGGCTATCGGTGGTACTTTTTCTGAGCGATCAGGTGTAGTAAACATTGGTTTAGAGGGGATTATGGTGATGGGTGCCTTTGCCGCTGCCGTATTCAATATTTCTATGTCTGCATCTTTTGGTTCTATGACACCTTGGATTGGATTATTAGTAGGAGGACTAATTGGTTTAATTTATTCAGCTATTCATGCTGTTTCATCGATCAATTTTCGCGCTAATCAAACAATTTCAGGTACAGTTTTGAACTTAGCGGCACCCGGTTTATCTGTATTCTTAGTTAGGGCTTTATATGGGGCAGCGCAAACGGGACCATTGGCTAAACCTTTTGTGACATACAACATCTTAGGATTAAATAATATTCCAGTAATCGGACCTATTTTCTTTCAAAACACTTCAGGACCAGCTTATTTAGGGATTTTACTGGCAATATTTGCTTGGTTTTTACTCTTTAAGAGTCGCTTTGGCTTGCGCTTACGGTCGGTAGGTGAACATCCAGAAGCTGCAGAAACGCTAGGTATTAATGTTAATGCAATGAAGTATGCTGGTGTACTTATTTCCGGCTTACTTGGTGGTATTGGAGGTGCAGTTCAAGCCCAAGCTGTACAGAACGAATTTTCTGTTATCACCGTCGCTGGTCAAGGGTTCATGGCTATGGCGGCTATGGTTTTTGGAAAATGGCATCCAGTTGGTGCTTTATTGGCTGCAATCTTCTTTGGATTCGCGCAAAGCTTATCAGTTACGGCTAACTACATTCCAATTATTCAAGATATCCCATCTGTGTATTTGGATGTTGCCCCTTATATCTTAACAATTATTGTATTAGTAGTATTCATAGGTAGAGCTCAGGCACCTAAAGCTTTAGGAAAAACCTTTGTTCAATCAAAATAAACCATTTATTTTATACTTTAGAAAAAGGATTTGGCATATGCCAAATCCTTTTTTTAATTGCTATTTATCCTTATTCAGGTCTCTCTAAAACATAAGGTTCAGTAATATCAGTATATAGGTTGCCTGCTAGTCTTGCTACAGGTGCCAGAGCATCGTAAAGTATATAGCCTTTTTCTTCATCGTATACAGACTCGTCTAGGTGGTAGTCAGTCACTTCAAGAATAAACATATCGGTAATACTATGTTCATCCCGGTCCCGAATAGGAATGTATTGGTATACTTTTACTTCTAAACGTATTAAAGCATCATTAACACCTGGAACAGTTACGGTATTTGAATCAAGCGTTTTGATATCTGCTAAAGTGAGTTCGCTAACATCAGCAGGGACTTTAGCAGCTGTTGCATTCATTTTATCAATGAATGTTTTGCTAACAATATTTATTACGCCTTCAGGATGATCCAGCAAATTACGCGCTGTATCCTTAATAGAGAAATCTTCTTTTCTAAGTATAGCCATTGAGATAAGGGGCATTTTTTGCCCAGCTCCGCTAGTAAAAGAGAAGGGTGCCAAATTGATGACACCCGTTTCTTTATTCAAACTAGTAATCCAACCGATTGGCCGCGGAACAATGGCACCAGATAGCAATTTATATTGTAATTTTTCATCAACTTGATTAGCTGCTAAATGATACATAAATAAATGAGCTCCTTTAAACCGGTGTTACACAAACGATTTCGTTAATACTTCTGTTGTCAACGTAAGATAGTAAACCACTTGTTTGATCACGGGTGAATAATGAAATTTGTGGCTGGAATTGGTGACCAACGATTACAAAGGATTCATCCGCATTGAAGTTGAAATCACGTGGAAAATCTCCTTCAGTTGAAATGTTTTGGATTTCAGTTAAACTTTGTCCATCTTCAGATACTTCAAAGACGGTAATAGAGTTGTGCCCTCGGTTTGAAACATATAAGAATTTATTGTCATGAGAAAGACGGATAGCAGCTGATGAATTGAATTCAGTCCAATCGCTTGGAATTGTGTCATAACGATTACCAGCAACTAAAGTACCATCTGATTGAATAGTCAATACTTCAACTGTGTAATCTAATTCACCAAGTAGGTATACAATTGGTTCAGAGTGGTGGAAAGCAAGATGGCGTGGACCAGTACCAGGCGCCGCTTTATATACACTCACTTCTGATAATTTATAATTATCAGTTAGCTTGTAAGTATGTACTTCATCAGTTCCTAAATCACAAGAAAGGATATACTTATGGTCGTTTGTTGGGTGAATAAAGTGTGCATGTGCAAAATCTTGGTTTTCATGCGGGCCAACAGGTGATGTATGTTGGATCAAATCAGTAAGCGTTAATGTACCATCTTCATTCACTTTAATGACAGCTAATTCACCTTTTTTATAGTTAGCATTATAAAGTACATTCGCTTCTTCATCATATGTTAAATAGCAACCATTTTCGTTGAAGACCTTGATACGGTCTTTTAATGCGAATTGTCCATCAATATTTTCATAATGAGCAACACCAGGTTCGTCACCATCGCTCAAGGTAAATAGATGTTGTCCATCGTTTGATAAGCTAATATAAGTAGGGTTGTTTTCTTCAATAATTAATTCACTTGCCTCGAAAGCTTGCTTTTCAGCATTAAGCGTTAAGGTATGAATACCTTTATTGTCTTCACGTGTATAACCAGATACATAAATCGTTTCCATAATTAAAAATCCCTTCTTTCTTAAGATAACTTCATTATACAAGAAAACGCTCTTTTTAACAGTAAAAATGGTTTTACTTTGATTGTATAGGTACATATAATAATGGAAATATTTGTTATAATAGATATATGTAATATAGGAGGGGTCGCTATGAAAGATAAATTTCATCAAGAAGAATTAAAGGATATGAATAAGCGGCAATTAACTGAAAATAAACGTCTTCTTTCTAATTCCTGGTTCTTCAAATATATTTTGAACAACAAATATACTGGTAGCTTAATGATTGGGATTTTAATTGTCATATTCGTGAGCCTATTTACGCGAGTTTCGTATCTTCTAGATCCAGTAATTTCTTTTATTCAATATGTTTCATTACCGATAGTTGTTGCAGCTATCTTTTACTATTTGACAGTACCTTTAGTCAATCGAATTGAGAAAAAAGGACTAAACCGGACTTGGGGTTCAGCAATTGTACTTTTATTAATTGCGGTTGTTGTAACAGGGCTATTAGCTTTAATTCCAACAGTAGTAGATGAGGGGCGTAACTTAATTGATAACTGGGATACTATTTGGGCTAATTATCAAAATCGTTTACAATCATTCATTCGTGGTGATTGGTATGACCAAGTGGATTTAGTATTACAGTCTATCATGGTTAATATTCAAGATTTATCATCATTTAACTGGGAAAGTATTGCAAATTCAGCAATTACTAGTGTTTCATCTATCGTAGGTACAGTAACTCGTGTAACTGTTGCCTTATTTACAGCACCAATTATTCTGTTTTATATGTTACGTGATGGCCATAGAATGCCAGCATATTTAGCACAATTTTTACCGATAAAAATTCGTAAATCAACTCTAAACTTAATTAGCGACATGAATCTTCAAATTAGCCAATATATTCGTGGACAAATTATTGTGGCTATTGCTGTAGCTATCATGTTTGTTGTTGGTTATTCAATTGTTGGATTACCATATGGCGTTATTATTGGTATTGCCGCTGGATTTTTAAATGTTATTCCTTATATAGGGTCTTTTCTAGCTATGATTCCTGCTATTATTGTGGCTATTGTGATTGGTCCTATGATGATTGTAAAAGTGTTGATTATATTTGCAATTGAACAAACAATTGAGAGCCGAGTAATTTCACCACAAGTGCTAGGGTCAAACATGGCTATTCACCCAGTCACTATTATGCTGCTATTAATTTCAGCAGGAAGTATATTCGGAGTGGCCGGTGTTGTATTTGTTATTCCAATTTACGCTGTAATCAAAGTCATTTTTAAACACTTCTTCTCATGGTATAAACGCGTTTCCGGTTTATATACTGAAGATGAAAGTATCCTAGATGATTTTAATTTAGAGGACACACCCGGAAAGTAACAATTATTTGTGTATTGAATCAAAAGGGCGTATAATTTTATCTTGAAGCAATATTCAAATTGATTGCATTATTAGTTATATAAAGGAGGAATTATATGTGGCGTTTGATTAAGCGAATTCCACTATGGGCTATGTTTGGGGCAGTTGTTTTTGCCTTAACACAGGCCATGGGGGAATTATTACTGCCAACGCAGACTGCTCGAATCATCGATGACGGTGTTGCAGCAGGAGATATGCAGGCTATCTACCGTATTGGTGGACAGATGATCTTGATTACGATTTTAGTGATTATTTCTGCAGGTATCTCTGTATATATTT
>JAEZWY010000158.1 GCA_023442905.1 Bacillota bacterium
TACGTAAGATTGCGGATGAGTGGAAACAAAAAGGCTCTTCTGATATCCTTGTGCTAGCGACTTCAGTGGATGATAAAGCGAATTTATTAATCGCTGTTGGTCAAGATGCTGTTATAGCGGGTGTTAAAGCAGGCGACCTAATCAAACAAGTCGCACCAAAAATAGGTGGTGGCGGTGGTGGTCGTCCAGATATGGCCCAAGCCGGCGGTAAAAACCCAGCTGGAATTGAAGAAGCACTTGCGTTTGCGAAAGAAATTATTGGCAAATAATGACGATTTCTTGTTAAAATACGGATAATTAGGTAAACTATAGATAATATTTGGAGGTGTTCTGATGAGTAATAAAGATGAAACAGTCCTATTCAATTTTGGAGAAAACAACGAAAAGGATGTCAAGGAGACATTAGAAATCGTATATGATTCTCTTATAGAAAAAGGTTACAACCCAGTAAATCAAATCGTTGGTTATTTATTATCTGGTGATCCAGCTTATATTCCACGTCATAACGAAGCGCGTAATATTATCCGTTATCATGACCGCGATGAAATTCTTGAAGAATTAATCGTGAATTACATGAAACAATCTGGTCGCGAGTAATGCGATACATGGGATTAGATGTGGGGTCTAAAACAGTCGGCGTGGCTGTTTCTGATCCATTCGGATGGACTGCCCAAGGGGTGGAGATTATTCCAATCGATGAAGAATTAGAAGAATTCGGTTTGGACCGACTTGGCGAGTTGATTGCTGAGTATAAGGTAGAAGCGTTAGTTCTCGGTTTACCCAAGAATATGAACAATTGTATCGGTCCACGCGCTGAAGCATCACAAAAATACGGCCAACTTGTGATAGACCGGTTTGATTTACCAGTCTTTTATCAGGATGAGCGGTTAACAACTGTTCAAGCAGAACGGATGTTAATTGCCAACGATGTCAGTCGTAAGAAGCGTAAGAAAGTGATTGATAAATTAGCCGCCGTATTGATTCTGCAGAATTATTTAGATGCCCACCCATCATAGTAGGTGTGCGGAAAGTCATTTAGAATTGACGCGCTGGACCTAAGGACGAACAATTATTGTTAAGTAATTGGAGCATTTTGGGAAGCGTCGGATAATTCTGACTTTTAAAGCCGATATGATGGCTATTGATAGATATTGATTGAGTCCGTTACAGGCTCAACACACGAGAGAAAAAGGAGATTTACAAATGACTGAACATCATGAACACGACCACGAAGGTCACGACCACATTACAATTGTTGACGAGGAAGGTAACGAGCAATTATTCGAAATTCTATTTACATTCGATTCAGAAGATTTCGGTAAATCATATGTTATTGTCTACCCAGCAGGCGTATCTGACGAAGAGGGCGTAGAATTACAAGCTTTCTCTTACGTTGAAAGTGAAGACGGCTTTGAAGGTCAATTAAATCCTATTGAAACAGAAGAAGAATGGGATATGGTAGAAGAAGTATTAGCGACTTTTATCGAAGACGAAGATTTATAATCTGTTGCTTTAAGTAAATGTCAATAAAAGAGAGAAAGCATCCAATTGATTTTGGGTGCTTTTTTCATGGAAAAAACTAAATAAATAATTGATGATAAGAGTGGAAAATACTTGTAAATGAAATCATCAAGAGATAGAATGTATCCATAGATAAATTTCATCCACGAATGGAGGGTATTCAATGAAGATGAAAAGTGGGGTTGAACAAGCCCTTTGTATAATGATTATGCTGGCAACCCAGGCCGATCACCGTCCCATAAAAAGCACAATTTTAAGTCGGCGTCTTGAGGTGTCTGATTCATACCTGAAAAAAATCATGCGTACTTTGGTGGTTTCAGGTTTGGTGCATTCTATAGCTGGTAAGGATGGCGGTTTTGTATTAAAGAAATCACCTAAAGATATGACGATGTTACATATTTATGAAGCGATTGAGGGCAAAGAAAGTTTTGTTCGACCAACAAATTTAGCAGAAAAAGTATTTTTACATGCTGATAAGATTAAGAATAAAAAACGCGAAGTATTAGATGTATTTTCTGATGCTGAGCAATTATTTAAACAACGATTACAAAAATATACACTTGAATCATTATTAATGGCAGGCACTAATGAAGTGAATGTTATAGATTGGGAATTAATTGTTACTTCTAACGAAAAAGAATAAGAATGGACGTGTGCTACTTTGATTAAGCAAGAATGGCAATCAATATTTACAAAGAAAAAAATGATCATTATTTTACTAGGGATAGCTTTTATTCCTTCGTTATACACAGTAATTTTTTTGAGTTCTATGTGGGATCCATATGGAAAACTTGCGAATTTACCAGTAGCCGTTGTGAATGAAGACAAGGCAGTTCAATATAATGATGAAAACTTAGCAATAGGGGATAATTTAGTGGATGAGTTGGAAAATTCAGATGAAATGGATTTTGAATTTGTGTCAAAATCAGATGCTGAGGCTGGATTAAAAGATGGTGATTACTATATGGTCATCACCATTCCCGAAAATTTCTCAGAAAACGCCACGAGCTTACTTGAAGATGAACCCAAACAAATGACCTTAAATTATGAAACCAGCGCGGGACATTCTTATATTGCCTCCAAGCTAACCTCTTCTGCAGCTAATACGATTAAGGATTCGGTATCTAGCGAAGTGACTAAAATATACGCGGAAACAATTTTTGCACAATTACAAACTGTGGCAGATAAAATGCAAGATGCTGCGGATGGTGGTAGTCAAATTAAAGACGGTGTAGAAGAAGCTGCAGATGGAAATGCTACAATAACAGAAAATTTAAACACTTTAGCATCATCAAGTCTAATTTTTGCTGATGGGGCAGATAGCTTAGATGTTGGTTTAAACACATATATTGATGGTGTCAGTCAAGTAAACGAAGGTGCTACGGCTTTAAACGAAGGTACCAGTCAATTAACAGATAGTATGCCTGCCTTGACATCGGGCGTAAGTCAATTGACTAGCGGTGCAGGCGATTTAGCTGATGGTAGTGCTACTCTAAGTGCTGGGTTAACTACTTTGTCTGATAATACAGTGACATTAGCAGATGGCGCTAATAGTTTGAACGATGGCATGGTGCAATTAGCTGAAGGGAGTCAGGCTTTAACAGATGGCTTATCACAATTAAATGCGAGTCTAACCAGCGAAGAACAGGCTGCGAAAATAACAGTTTTACAAACCGGATTAGATCAAATGAAATCAGGTTTAGATAATTTAGATAGTAGTTTACAGAATTCAAGTTTAGCTGGAGACTTATCAGATGTTACTGGTCAATTAGAGACATTATCGACTGCAATGGCAGATGTGCAAACACAATTGACCAGTATTGTAGCAGTTAGTGACCCAACTAGTAATACAGAAGCTGTTTTAACAGCAATTGAAGCAAGTGGGGCCGCATTAACGTCTGAACAAGAGGCTGCAGTTAGTACGGCTGTTGCAAACCAATTTACGACAGTGGCCACTACTCAAGCGGGCTCAGTTCAAACGATTTCTACTGATTTATCGTCTCTATCTAGTTTGCAAGACGTTGATGTCACGGCAATTGGTAGCCAGATTGCTAATTTACAAGCAAGTGTTCATCAATTAACTGAAGGGTATGATGCTTTATATGATGGTACCAATACCTTAATTGATGGCGTTAACCAAGTGGCATCTAGTAGCGATACCTTATTAGCGGGCGCACAGACACTGGATGCTGGAATAGATCAAGCACAAAGTGGTGCTACTGCATTAGCTTCAGGTATGAGTCAACTGAATGACGGTACCCAAGAATTGAATGCGGGTGGTTTATCACTAACAGATGGTTCTAATCAATTGAGTGAAGGTCTAAATACATTGAATAGCCAAACAGGCACTTTGGCTGATGGCGCCGTTCAATTGCAAGCAGGTACACAAGCCTTGGCAGATGGTACTGGCCAACTAGTTGCTAATAGTGGTCAATTAACTGATGGTACTAGCCAACTTGCAGATGGTGCAGGGCAAATTGCAGATGGGGCAGATCAATTGGCGAATGGTTCACAAACATTAGGTGACGGCCTAGGCACAATCGCTGATGGTACATCTGAATTAAGTACACAGTTAGCGAATGGTAGTCAAACGCTGAACGAAGTTGATGCAACTGACAATACGTATGACATGATGGCAGAACCAGTCGACACTAATCAAACTGAAACCGCACCAATTCCAAATAATGGTACAGGGATGGCGCCATATATGATGTCTGTTGCTTTATTCATCGGTGCAATTACCTTAAATCTAATGTTCGATAGTTATACACCTAAAGGTCGTCCTAAAAATGGCATCAGCTGGTGGGCAAGTAAATTCTCTGTGTTGGCAGTGGTTGGTATTTTACAATCCTTGATTATGGTATTTCTATTACATACAGTGAATGGTTTAGAAACATTTTCTATGAGTAAAACATTACTCGTAACGATAATAACAGCCTTAACTTCAATTTCGATTGTCATGTTATTTAATTTATTGTTTGATAAAATTGGCTCTTTCATAATGTTAATTTTCTTGATTTTACAACTGTCAGGTTCAGGTGGTACCTATCCAATTCAATTGTCAAATCCATTCTTTGAAGCGATCCATCCCTACCTACCAATTACTTATTCTGTAGATGCCTACAGACAATTATTCGGTATCGGTGGTAGCATACGCACTGATGTATTTGTTTTAACGTCAATTCTGATTGTGTTCACGCTTTTAATCATTCTCTTCTACACTATAAAGTACAAGAAATTGAAAGCAAATGACTTTAAGACGCAAGCAGCAGTGTAGTGCAATTTTGTTAAAAACACGGTTAGGGGAATGTTACCTTACCGTGTTTTTTGATGTGGATTCAATTGCAGTCGGATTTCACATCCTGTCTGACCGCCCGCGCTCACATCCTGTGCAATATTACAGTTTTTTTACGTTTGTTTGTATTTATCTAACATTTATATTGAAAAATGGCCCTTTCATGTATAATGGGAGTAATGATTTTACTAGAAGAGGAGTCGCTATATGTCTAAGAAAGCACGCGAAGATTTTTACAAAAAGCAAAAAGATCTTGATCGTAAAGCAGAATCTACTGCTTCGAAAATAGCTAAATGGTTTTTAGTGGTTGCAGCAGCACTTATTGTGGTTGTTGGTTTATCCCTATCGTTTATGATTTTTACAGGAGGTATCGGCAGTTCGGACGAAACAGTCGAGGTTACCATACCGGAAGGGTCGACAACAGCTGATATTGCAAGCATCTTGGATGATGAAGGCATTATCTTTAACGATTTCCTTTTTACAACTTACTTACGATTCTTTGGGGATGACGCGATTGAAGCGGGTACTTACACCTTACACAAGAATCTAGGCTATACAGATGCTAATAACGAGCTACAACAAGGGGCTACAGCTCAAGTTGACTCAGTAGCTATTCCAGAAGGTTCATCGCTAGAGGCCATTTCGCAAATTATTGCAGATGCACTTGGCATTGAACAAGAAGACGCCTTAGCACAAATGACGGATGACGGTTTATTCGATGAATTATTGGCGACATACCCAGAATTACTGACTGACGTATCGGAAAATGACGACGTGCGCTACAAGTTGGAAGGCTACTTATACCCAGCAACTTATGAGTTGTCATCAACTTCAACGGTTGCAGACATTGTGACTATGATGGTTGAGGAAATGGAAAATATTCGTCAAACCCACACTGCTGAAATTGAAGCGTCTGGTTTCACCTTCCACGAATTCTTAACCTTAGCTTCATTGGTTGAAGCAGAGGCATCTTCACTAGAAGACCGTGAATTGATCGCTGGTGTATTCATGAAC
>JAEZWY010000165.1 GCA_023442905.1 Bacillota bacterium
CCTTGTTTCCGATAATAACCTGGAATTGGCCCGATTGCGTAAATGTTCCTTTAACGGAAGGGATATCTTCAATAGCTTTAACATCCGCTTGTTTAGGATCATTTAATACAAACCGCATACGTGTCGCACAGTGTGTAACTGCGTGGATATTTTCCTTACCCCCAATGTCATCCAGTAAGGATTTAGCATCCTGTTTAAAATCACTCATTTTTCTTCCTCCTCTATAACGAAAATGCCCCATGAAATCCAACTAGTAATTGTAAACTTGTCTATACAAGTTATATACAAGGCTATTATATAATGATAACGGTTTCAAATCAAGTCAAATCACTCAATCAAAAATTTTTTTATAGGGCTATAGTTAATAGGAAGAAAGTGATTAAAAAGTCCGGTGAGCCCCACCTATCAGTTGGTTGTAAGCCTTGGTAGTGGTATGATTATGGCATGTTTTAGACCGAAATGAGGTGTGGAATGTCAGAAGAAAAGGATACAAAATTCAATACACTTGACGTGGACCAAGTTGCTTTTATGGAGGCAGCGATTGAAGAAGCGAAGAAGGCAGCAGCTATTGGTGAAGTGCCAATTGGGGCAGTTGTCGTCTACCAGGGGGAAATCATCGGACGTGGCCATAACTTGCGTGAGACCAGCCAGGATGCAACAACCCATGCGGAAATCCTCGCTATACAAGAAGCTAACCGTAATCGGGCATCGTGGCGGCTAGCGGATGCAGATTTGTATGTGACGTTAGAACCCTGTCCTATGTGTTCGGGTGCCATGATACAAAGTCGTATCAAACGTGTCTATTATGGCGCTTATGATCAAAAGGGTGGCACGGCAGGAACATTGATGAATATACTGAATGATAGTCGGTTTAACCATCAAGTTGAAGTCATTGATGGTGTCATGCATGACGAATGTAAGGCACTTTTACAAGATTTTTTTATTGAATTACGCAAGAAACGCAAAAATTCAAGTCGTAAACCAAAAGTAGAAAACTAAGCGAAATGTCAAAATACTAAAAAATAAGACATTGTGATTTATTTAGCGTTTACATTTAAAATAAAGCGTTTTTTTGTTATAATTAAGTTGTTATAACGCTTTTAGGGGGTGAATTGGGTGTCCAGCAAAACTTTAGCAAAAATTGTCGATACTGAGAAAGCAACGCAAGCACTAAGTGATAAATATGCAAGTAAGCGAGAAAGTTTATTAGAAGACAAAAATCGCAAATTAAGCCAAATGGCGTCTGAAAAAGATGCAATCTTGAAAGATTATCAAGAAGCGCAGCGTGCCGAGAATGAAAAAGCTTTACAAGCGTACAAATCTGAAGAAAAAGCGAAGAACGATCAAGAGATTAAGGAAATTGAGAATCAATTCCAAGGCGCTTTGCGATCTTTAGTCTCACTTGTAATTGAGGAGGTGAAAAATAGCTATGGCAATCGCTAAGATGCAAAAAGTATCGATTGTAACGGCGCCAGCTAACAAAGACCAATTGTTATATACCTTACAAGCGATGCAAAATATACAAGTTAGTGACCTTTCTTTAAAAGTAACCGGCCAAGACTTTACCTTCAACAATAATTACCAAAGTGATCAAGATTACCAAGTCATTTATGAACGCGGACGAGAAGTATTGCATTATCTAAGTCAATACCAACAAAAGGTATCTTTAAAAGATAAAATTACGACTAAACGCCCACAAATGACCATGGATGAACTACATCAAACTGTGGATGAAGCAGCAGCTTTACAATTGATTGAAAAAGTCGAAGCCTTAAGACAAAAGCGTAACGACATTCAAGACCAACGCCAACGGGTTGAAGATGAACAAACAACCATCGCCAAATGGCGGGCCCTAGATGTCAATCCAAAATCACTACAAGAACTTAAACTATTCGATGTTCGTCTAGGAACGATTCCGAATGACGAAAACCGTCACCACTGGCAACAATTAAAAGCCATTGAAGATGTGGCCGTTGAAGAAGTTTTTGCTAATGAGAATGAAATTGGTGTCGCAGTCGTTGCCTTACCAGGTCACCACGACAACCTGCAAGCAAAACTTGCAGAAAATTATTTCTCTGAAGTAGAGTTTAATTACGGACAAACCCCAGAAGAGACCTTCCAAACATTGGAAAGTGAACGGAAACAACTCATCAAAGATGAGGAAGCCGTTGTTAAAGACATTAAAAACATGCAAGGATCTAAAGCCACTATTCAATTAGCGGTAGAAGAATTCTTTAACCGTAGTCAACGTGCCAACGCAGCACAGCTTTCATATGATAATCAACAGTTATCTTTATTCAGTGGTTGGATTGAAGAAGCGCAAGTTGAAAACTTGCAAAGCGCTTTAGAAGAAGCTTTTGATCTGCACACGTTTGCTATTATTTTAGAAGAAACAACAGAACAAGAAGTTAAAGAAGATGAAGTACCAATCAAATTACATAATGCTTCTATAGTAGAACCATTCGAAATGATTACTGAAATGTACTCATTGCCAAATTACCGGGAGAAAGACCCAACCAACTGGGTAGCTGGTTTCTACATGTTATTCTTCGCTATGATGATGGGGGACTTCGGTTACGGTATCCTCCTTTGGATTGGTACACTCTTTGCCATGAAGGTAATGGATTTACGGAAGAGTACTAAACGTTTTGTGAAATTTGGACATATTCTATCCTACCCAACGATGTTAATTGGTTTAGCTTATGGATCCCTATTTGGTGAAGCTTTACCATTCGGTTTGATCAATCCAACTGAAGATGCCTTAACCCTAATGATTATCTCTTTAGTGATTGGTTACATTCACATCTTTGTAGGTTTATGCTTAAATATCAGATTACAGCTTAGTCGTAAAGACTATGCATCAGCCTATAATGACGGTATTGGCTGGTTATCACTGTTAATAGCGCTAGCTATTGGTATTACTGGCTTTATGACCGGTATGGATATGTTGATTCCTATCGCAAAATGGTTTGCTATTATTGCAGCTGCAGGAATTATCTTGGTTCCTATGTTCACGAGTAATAATAAGGCAGTTGGTGGTGTCGTTGGTTTGTATAACTTATACGGTGTATCTTCGTATGTAGGAGATTTCGTTTCTTATACACGACTAATGGCCTTAGGTATTTCAGGTGGAGCTATTGCCATGTCCTTTAATATCTTGTTCACCATCTTGCCAGTGCCTGTTCGATTTTCAGCGGGTATTTTGATGATTATCGCCTTACAATTATTTAACATGTTCTTATCATTACTATCTGCCTACGTTCATAGTATGCGCTTAGTATTCGTTGAGTTCTTTGGTAAATTTTATGAAGGTGGCGGACGTGCCTTTAAGCCGATTCGCACACTACAAGAGTTTGTTTCACTAAAAGACGTAGAAGAAAATTAATTAAAAGACAACAAAATGGAGGTTTTTAAATAATGAATACATGGTTTGAATTTTTTGTGGAAAACGGTGGCCAAATCTTTGCGATGGTCGGAATTGCAATTGCCGTAATTTTCTCTGGTATGGGT
>JAEZWY010000166.1 GCA_023442905.1 Bacillota bacterium
CGTCGACCCCGTCAGCAAAGCCACTTTGTAATCCGTTTTTTCAAAGAATCCTGATATGGAGGCATAGTGTTGGTCAGCTAAAATTTCAGTTGGTACCATCATAGCTCCTTGAAAACCTGCATCAATCGTTGCCACTAAGCAAATCATAGCTACTACCGTTTTCCCGGATCCAACATCTCCTTGAAGAAGACGGTTCATCTGGAAGGGTTGCCGCAAATCTGCACAAATTTCATTGACTACAGCCTTTTGGCCAGCTGTCAATTCAAAGGGAATAGTCTGGATAAAGTCACGAAGATGGTCGTTATCATAAAGTATTTGAGCACCATTGGCAATTCGGCGTTGTTGTAATTTGCGCCATTGTAATTTCAAGGCGTACAAGAAGAGTTCTTGATATTTCAATTGCCGCCTTGCTTGTCGATTATCCTCTTCACTATCTGGAAAATGGATTTGCTGGATGGCCAACTTATGCGGCATGAGTTGGTATTTTTCCCGCAAAGCTTCGGGCAATAATTCTACAACTAGGTCCCCGTATAAATCAATAGCTTGCTTGATTAAATCGGTCAGCGATTTAGTTGATAGACCCTGAGTTAGATGATAAATTGCTTCAAAATCATTATCACCACTCTCCTCATCTTGGTGGTTGGAGAACAGTTTGATGCCTACAATTTGTTGTTTAGCCGCTTCAAATTTCCCATAAACAACAATTTCTTGGTTGACCTGAATATTCTTTTTTAAGTAAGGCTGGTTAAAGAAGATAACCTGCAATACCTCATGGTCCATAGCTAAGCGAAAGGTCAAACGGTTGCGGTTGCGCCCAAAATATTGGACAACAGGTTCCGTCACCACTACACCTTTCACCGAAGCCTTGGTATTATCCACTAATTCACCGGCTGATTTTACAGACACATCTTCATATCGGAAAGGAATATGGTAAAGCAAATCTTCTACCGTTGATATCCCAACCTTTTCTAATAATGCCGCTTTTTTTGCGCCAACACCCTTCAATACTGTCACTGAATCGGATAAAGCTCGTGCCATCATAATCCTCCTTTCCTACAAATTAACTAGTCATAATGAAAGAAACCCGGTCAAACCAGGCTTCTTTAAACAATTCACCTTATCTCTAAGATCAATTATATCGTTATCATTAAATATTTACCTGACTCAAGATTTCAATCAGGGCGCGTCGATTTGCAAATCCTGATAAATGGTTAGCAATTAAGAAACCATCTGCATCAGTTTCGTCTTTCAACCGGCGCAACTGCATTTCTACCTGTTTAGGTGTACCGTATACTTTTCTTGAAGCATGTCTATCTTCTTCATTCGGGTCGCTTGTTGTCACAAAATCTCTAGCTTCAGAAACTTCCATCAACTCCAAATAAGCCCGTTTGTCATCTTCAAAAGCATCAATCCAGTCATTTAAAGCGTAATTTAAAGCTTCTTTCATATTACGTTTGGTAGATGTCACCGCATAGATTGCCACTAGTACTGACGGTTTCGGCATCCCTTTAGAAGATTTAAAGTTTTCCCGATAGATTTTAATGGTTTCAATACATTCAGCTAAGTCACCTGAGAAGAATAAACCAAATACCATCCCTAACCCTTTTTCCGCGATAAATTTGGCGTTACGGCGTGAACCTAACATAGTATAAAGTGGCGTCACCCCATCAAAGTAAGCTGGCATTACACGTAGTCCATGCATTTCATCTTCAGTTGCTAGGTCATCATAAAGTAAACCTGCAATTTGTGAAATCGTCTTTTCATAATCTAGTCCGCGGTTGATCTGCATCCCTAATGTTTCTTGGCGGGTAACCTCTTTTGGCATAGAATGGCCAACACCTGCTTCAACACGCCCAGGATACATCGCTTCAAGCACCATATAATTCTCAGCAATCTGATAAGGAGTGGAATTATTAATAATTACCGCACCTGTACCCAACTTAATTTGCTTTGTTTCTGCACCATAACGCGATAATAATAACTGCGGAGTTGAAGATAAGACGGCTGGCGTTGAATGATGTTCCGTTAACCAATACCGGTCCAAGCCCTTTTCATCCGCCAATTTAGCCAATTCTATTGACTGCTCAAAGGATTCCAATACCGATGTATTTTTATCCCGAGGTATAAAATCTAAAATACCGATCCCTAAAGTCATTTTGTCACTCCTCTTACTGATTTCAATAACCCTATTTTACCATATGTGAAAAAAGAATAAACTGCCCAATTGCATTTGCAAAAAATGAAATTGAATCATTAGCTGTCAATAATGATCGAAATCCAGTAACCCCTTCCAAGCATATTGTGCCTTTATTCCTAATAATCTGTGATAAATTTAAGACAATGAATAAAATCCTTTTGGGAGGTAAAATAATGAAAAAATACTTACGTTATCTTGGACTGGCTTTAATCACTTTGGTGGTCGCTGCTTGCGGAAAGCAGACGGAAGATACACAAACCATCAAAGTGGCCACTTCACCTGGGCCTTATTCTATTCTATTTATGGAAGAAGTGGCGCCACGATTAGAAGAACAAGGCTATACAGTTGAAGAAATTCAGTTTTCCGAACTACGTCAAGCTATGATTGCTGTTGATGAAGGGGAAGCAGATATCAACGTGGACGGTAACCGGTTGAACACTGAAAGCTATAACGATACTTTGGACGCTAGCTTTGAGCAAATCGTCCGTATTCCAACCGTACCGGCAGCCATTTATCCGGGTCAAAAAGACAGCCTTGATGATGTTGAAGAAGGTGATACCATCGCTATCGGTAATGGTACGGTTTCTATGATGCGCGGTTTATTATTGATGCAAGACCTTGGTTGGATTACTTTAAACCCGGATGTTCAACCAGCTCAAGTGACTGCTGACGATATTGAAGAAAATCATGTAGGCATTGAAATTGTCGAAATGCAAGGGGCCGCTATCCCGCCTGCAATCCAAGACGTTTCTTATGCCTTAGTTGCTGGTTCAATCGCTTATGATGCCGGTATGGACTTAGAATCTCGCCTGGTCACAGAACAACCAATCGAAGGCTTACTACTTGAAGCCATCACCACTGCTGATAAAATAGACGAGCCTTGGGTAGAAGATATCAAAGCCATCTACCAATCAGAAGACTTCAACCAAGCAGTACTTGACCGTAATGAAGAAATTGGTACTGAATTCTGGATTATTCCCGAAGAAAATCAATAAATGTATAAACAAAAAAGCCATCGTGGTAAGGATTCGTCCCCAACCGCGATGGCTTTTCTCATATGTTGATCTAAATTGTTTTAACTATTTTCCCGCATATAACCATAATATATTAACAAGTACACTGGCAAACTTTATCATCCGCAACTTGAACGCCGACAACAGCTTCCACCATATTTTTGGCCACTAAATCTAAATTCGCCAAATAATAATTACGATCAGTAGCATCCGCCAGGAAAAATAACTCCAATAACCGGTAGTTAATCCCCCAACGACGGGCATTGTTACAATTCAACAAGTCTCCTCTCTTTGACAAGCCTAAACCGTTTCTAGTGACTAAGCCAAAATGCTTTTGAATCATCGCAATCAAGTTATCATCCATGGCATCCGTTACATAATCAGCGTGTATAATCACATGCCCACCTTTTTGTGGTTTAGCCGCTGCGTCCATATGCACCTCAACAACCACCCAATCCGCATAAGTCTTCATATCCGCTGCATGTTGGTAAAGATTGTCCATGTAAAAGGCCACTTTGATGCCTGCTTGCTTTGCCCATTTTTCAATATAGGGCTTCAACTTCCGTACCATTTCTGCCTCGGTAAAGTGTCCCGAAACAGCACCCGGATCACCATTCCCATGACTAAATGCAATTAAAAGTCCCTTATATTCTTTAAATGTAGTTGCTTTCATATTGCCTCCTAACCCACCAATAAGTGGCGAATAGACTGTAGTTTATCCATCAAATTGCGTTTCTTATTGTAAATAGCTTGGCGGGAAATCGGGTAAATTTCAAGCAATAACTTGGTCTTCCCCTGACAAGCAATCACCTGGTAGAGAAAATCCAAATCACGATACCGCAATATTTTCGCTGCCTCAGCTAGGAAATGTTGAATATCAGCTGTTATTTCAATTGTCTGCCCTTCACCCAAACCAGCCTCAAATACCCACTCATCCGTTGTCGAAAACTCCTGACCACCCTGGCGCGTATACTTCCGTAACTCATCCAAAACCCGCCAAGCCATCACCCGCTTCACATAAGCCACAAATCGGTAACGGTCACCTTCACTCAACGGATCCCCATCAAATTCCTCCGCCGCTTGATATAAAGCAATCTGCGCCAACTGGTAGACATCATCATAATAAGCCTTATACACATCCACATGATACCGATTTAAGACATGCACAATCACACCATGATATTGGTCCAACAACTCCGGATACCGATACTGATCAAACATAAACGCAAATTCCTCCCCTAAACGAGCCTAAAGTTTCTTGTCATCACCTGCAGGTAACTTAAAATACGTTTAATACTCGGAAAAAGGCAAGTCCGCGCCACGCTGATTACCTATTATTTTTGACCACTATTATCACCTAAAAGATAAAAACATTGAATCAAAACTGCTAAATGCTAACAAATTATCACTCGCTTTATATAAAATTATCTTTTTTCAAATCACACAAAATATTTTGTTTCATAAAAATAAATACAATGTTATAAATAAGATAAGCAAAAAATATAAAGGTGGTAGAAAATGACAGCATATAACAGCAAACTTGAAACAGTCCCAGCGAAATGCAATTGGCCAGACTATCTCAACACGTTAATTGAAAAAGCAACCTTTGGTGAGCCCCGTCAATTTAATCAATTACTCCAAAATATGTCGCTATTATACAATGTATCTGAATTCAAACTCCCCTTTAAGACGATTATTCTCTTTACAGATCAAAGCTTTGGTATCAGTCAATTGGATACTATGCGTCTTTTAAAAGATTGGCATGACCAATACGGCTTTCTCGCAACTTATCTCAACCAATCCCATGGGCACATCCTAGATAGTTACAAGCGGTTACCTATTACCTTGGGAAAATTTGCCTTCCAACGATTTGATGACGAACAAGACGTCAACCACATCCTTGCCTTACATAATATCCAAATCTACTATGCGGATGCCCAGTGCAAGAAAGATACCTGGATTAAAGTAGACAACCACTTCAAATACAAAATCAAACTAAAAAACAAATATTTAAGAGAAAAAATGGGTATTTATACCACCTTCCGCCAACAACACCTACGTTTCTTTAATCAAATGGCCTTTTATAGCCAATTCAGTTTCTTCGGTCAAGGCCAACAATTTAACCCAGATACTGAAGAAAATCAAAAATACTTGGTGAGTGAGTCTGATTACCAGCCCATTAAAGCCTATGAAAACTTTGGCCAGCTAGATACCATGTACCAACTTTTCGCCAATATCTTGCATTATGTCTTTGGACCCGATAAATTAAAGAAAATAGCAGGTAAAAACGCCCAGAATAAGATACGTAAAATTCAAAAAGGCATTAAGCAAGTGAACTAAGCTAGCATTTTATTAAAAATGTGTATAGAAAAAGGCTGAGGTATCACTACCCCAGCCTAATGGTTAATTATACCAATAAATTAGATATCGATTTCTAACAAAATCGGTGTATGGTCTTGGCGGGTACCAGAATCTAATACCTCAGATTTTTGGACCTTGTCTGCAATCCGGTCACTCACCAACCAATAATCAATTCTCCATCCGGAATTATTGATTTTACTTGTTTTCACACGTTGTGCCCACCAAGTATAGACGCCCTCAACATCACCGTGCATAAGACGGAAAGTATCAGTGAAACCGCGATTTAATAAGTTGGTAAAGCCAGCACGTTCTTCATCAGTAAAACCAGCTGAAAAATGATTATTTTTAGGGTGTGCCAAGTCAATTTCCGTGTGGGCAACATTAAAGTCACCACAAGCAATAACAGGTTTCTTCGCATCCAAGTCCGCTAAATAGTCCGCATATTGCACGTCCCAAACTTGACGGTCTTCTAAACGTGCCAGAGCAGATCCCGCATTAGGTGTATAAACATTGGTTACATAAAAATCAGGAAATTCTAAAGTAATCATCCGTCCTTCATGGTCCATCGTCGTTGGTGCCCCAATTTGCGGGAAAGTCACTTCTGGCGTGTAATCTTTCTTATATAAGAACATGGTACCAGCGTAACCTTTACGGGCAGGCTCCACACTAGACACCCACTGAATTTCATAATCTGGTACATTCGCTTCCAATATCTCAAGGTGCTTTTTCGTAGGACCCTTCACAGACAATTTAGTTTCTTGAATCGCAACCACATCTGGTTGATGTTCACGAATCATCTTTAAAACCGAACGTGATAATTCTGCACGCGGAGACGCACCAGTTAAGGCTGCATTTAAAGAATCAATATTCCATGAAATTAACTTCATCATTAAACCCCTTTATTCATTTTATGACTATATTTTAGCATAATCACAAACATAACCGAAATGAGATAAATGATTGCATGTTAATTCGATTCTTTTAAATAT
>JAEZWY010000025.1 GCA_023442905.1 Bacillota bacterium
GGATAGAGCACTCGTTTCCTAAACGAGGTGTCGGAAGTTCAATTCTTCTTGGGGTCATTTTTTGTACACATTTTCGTATAAATAACCAAGAACTTTGGAGGAAAGTATGCTAACAATTATCGTGCCATGCCATAATGAAGAAGAAACTGTTCCACTTTTTTTTGAAGCTATAGAAAAACAAAAAGCTTTACTGAATGAACCAATAGAATATATCTTTATTAATGATGGATCGAAGGATAAAACAATTGTAGAAATTAAAGAACTGGTTAACCAATATGAGAATGTTCATTTTATTGATTTTTCTAGAAATTTTGGAAAAGAGGCTGCTATGTATGCTGGTCTACAAAAAGCTAAAGGTGATTTTGTAACTATTATGGATGCTGATCTTCAGGATCCGCCAGAATTATTACCGCAGATGTTATGGATGCTGAATAATAATCCAACACTTGATTGTGTTGGTACTAGAAGAATAGATAGAAACGGTGAGTCTGCCACTCGTTCATTCTTAGCTAAAACTTTTTATAAACTAATGGATAAAATATCGGACGCTCAGCTAGTAGATGGTGCACGTGACTTTCGTTTGATGCGACGTCAAATGGTAGAAGCTATTTTGACATTAACAGAATATAATCGATTTTCAAAGGGCTTGTTTACCTGGGTCGGATTTAAGACCGAGTATCTCACCTATAATAATCGTGAAAGAGTTGCTGGAGAAACATCGTGGTCTTTCAAACAACTCTTCCGTTATTCAATTGAAGGCATTATTGACTTTTCAGATTTACCATTATCTATAGCAACGTATATGGGTATGTTGACCTGTATTATTGCCATTTTATCTATTGTTATTATTGTTTTAAGAACATTATTATTTGGAGACCCAACACCAGGATGGCCTTCATTAGCTTCAATAATCCTACTTTTAGGAGGTTTACAATTACTTTGTATTGGTATCATAGGAAAATATGTAGGGAAGATCTATTTAGAAACCAAAAATAGACCAATCTACATTATTAAAGAAACGGATTTAATTGATAAAAAATAAAGTAATGAATTGAGGAAGCAAGGTGCACAAATTAATCAACCAAATTATAAAATTTGGGCTTGTAGGAGTAATAGCTACCATAATAGATTTTTTGATTTTAACAATTTTAACAGAATTTTTAGGTATTTATTACTTATTATCTGCAGCTATTTCATTTATAGTAGCTACGATTTTTAACTATATTGCTTCAATGAAATATGTTTTTGATAGTCGTTATGAGAAGGGACAAAAGCATCAAGAATTATTTATTTTTGTTATTTTATCCTTGATTGGATTGGGACTAAACCAGGTGTTCATGTGGTTCTTTGTAGAAATTACAGTACTTCACTACATTATAGCTAAAGTGCTAGCGACAATTTTAGTGATGGCTTGGAATTTTATCTCACGGAAAATTTGGTTAGAAAAATAGTCTTTCATGGTGAGAATCATAAAAAATCGCTACCAATGTACTTAGTTTCCCTTAGGTACTTGGTAGCGATTTTGCTGTTTATATTAATTGTTTGCCTCTTCCAGGCTATCTACTTGACCTTCTAGTGCTTCGATGCGAGATTCCATCTCTTTGATTTGAAGGTTGATTTCTTCAGCTCTATCAATTGTGGGTGCCACATCTTCATCGGGACTCATGATCATGATCAACCAAATTAAAAGAAAAATAATGGCCACGGCAAGTGTGATATATAACCAGTTTAATTTAGGAGACCCCTTATCTAGATATTCCAGAGTTTCCTCAACTTTTTTCCGGTCCATGTTTTTCAAACGATTATACAGTTCATTCAGATCGTTTTCGTTATTTTTAGGATCGTGTGACATGGTTAACCTCCTTTAACTTGTTTATAAAAGTAAATTACGGTTAGATAATTAGAAAGCCCATTCGCCTTGGCGGAAGATAGGGAATACATTACCTTCTGCATCGATACCATCGATATCCATCTCAGCAGACCCAATCATAAAGTCAACATGGACATGGCTACGGTTAACACCAGCCGCTTGCAATGCTTCTTCTGACATCTCAGTTCCACCTTTAACATTTGTAGGATATGCCGCCCCAATTGCTAAGTGGTTAGAAGCATTTTCGTCAAATAAAGTATTATAGAAGGTTAAATTACTTTGAGAAATTGGTGATTTATGTGGTACTAAGGCTACTTCACCTAATCCTTGGGCCCCATCATTGTTAAAGACTAAGTCTTTCATGATCTGTTCCCCTTTATCAGCGGTAACATCCACAATCTTACCATCAGCAAATGTTACTTTGATACCTTCAATAGTTGAACCTGCGTATGAAAGTGGTTTGGTTGAAGTAACATAACCATCCATAACATTTGTATCTGGCGCAGTAAATACTTCTTCAGTTGGCATATTTGCAATGAAAGGTGAGCCTTCAGGGTTAAAGCTTTGAGCAGATACCCAAATATGTCCTTCAGGTAGACCTAGTGTTAAATCAGTACCTGGTGCTGTATAGTGCAATTTTTTAAATTGCTTATCATTTAATTTTTGTGCTTTTTCATCTAGTAAGTCACGGTGGTTATTCCATGCTTCCACTGGGTCAGCTTCGTATACGCGGCTTGCTTTGAAAATGGCATCCCATAGCGCATCTGTTGCGGCTTGTTTATCATTCGCTAATTCAGGGAAAACGTGCTTCGCCCAACCGTAGTCAGCAGCTGCTGCAACTGTCCATTTAACTTGATCGTTCATTGTTGCAGTACGGACAACTTTTAATTTTTTACCGCGACTTGTTTGAACGGTGTCAATTTTACTTGAATCAATACCATTCATTAAATCTGGATCTCCAGAGACGATAGAAAGACGTGATACCTTTTGATTTAAAATTAAATCTTCTTGGCGAGCGACTGTGTAGTCTGCAACTTCAGCTAAATCTTCTGTAGTTTGGTATTCGAAGTCTAAGCGGTTAGTATAATCATCCTTCCAAGTGAAGTGTACACGACGAGCACCGTTTTCATAAGCATGTTTTGCTAAGAAGTGGGCTAGAGGGGCTTGGTCGACAGCAATGTAAATCATTACATTATCACCTTTTTGTACGTTAATGCCTTTTTCGATTAATAGGTTTGCATATTTGTCTAATAATTGATCAAAATTTTCCATATAGATTACATCCTCCTAATACTTATTGCTGTTGTTGATAGGTATTCACACATTGCTGAGCAAGTTGTTCAATTGCAGGAATATCCTCATCTTCTGGATATAATTCAATTTTCACAGCTTCACCAGCTTGGATAGCACCGGCTTGTTTGAATTGTAAGGTGAAATCGTCAACGGACTTACAGAACTCTTCGTAATCGTACTCACCAGACCCTAATGTTGCGAATATTTTTCCTGTTAGGTCTACATCCGCTAATTCTTCATAAAGATCTACAATTTCATCTGGTAAATCTGCTGCAGCCCCATAAGTATAGGTGACGACAACACAGATATCCTCTTCTAGAAAATCGGTCGCATAAACAGATTGGCATTCCACCATACGTGAATCTACGCCTAAATTAACTAAGGATTTGGTCATAATATTTGCTATTTCTTCATCGTTTCCCGTTAAAGAAGCAAAGGTAACTAGTGCCTTTGGCAATATGGTTCGCTCCTTTCAATTATAATTTTCATTCCCAATTAAAATTATAGCAAAAAAAGCACTCTTTTACGATATAGAGTGCTTTCATTCATTAGATATACTGTTGTCTAAGCCAATCGATAGCTATCAATGTTTTCAAATGCTACTTGAGTCTCTTCAGGTAGTTGCATTTTTAAATAGTTAAAAATGATCTCAAATAATACACGAGCATCGTTAAAGCGGTTTTCTGAAATTAATCGTACGATATCACCTAAGTACATCATGAATGGATACATATCCAAAATGAAATCAGTAGGTTCATCAGATTGGTATCTTTCTAAAATAGCCGTCAGGACAGTTCGTGAGCATTCTAATGCTTCTTTGACTAAGAAGTCATGGTTACCAATATCCAATATTGTTTTCAATACGGCTTCGCTAGTAGTTAAAAAATCTTCGAAGTTTTTTTCATCGTAAGCTTTTCTAACTGCTACCACTTTTTCTTCTAAGAGGGTCTTGTATTCTTCACCTTTTACTTTTTGTTTAATCATTTGGTCTAACATTCTGTAGCTAATGATTAGTACATAACGTAAACGATGGGCTACAAAATCAATTTTTGGTGGGTTCTCGGCTACAAAGAATCCACGATATGGAATCATGTCTACATAACCTTCATCCGCTAGCGTACTTAAAGAAGCGCGAATCGGACTACGACTGATATCTAAATCTTCAGAGATAAATGCTTCAACAATATGGAATCCTGTCTTCCAATTTTCGCTAAGTATTTGATCTTTTATGTGTAAGTAGGCAACTTGTTCTAGTTTCTGTGTTTTTCCCATGCCATTCACCTCGCTCAGGTCATTGGTTGATCGTTTCATATTTGCCTATTAAAAATATGCAAAAACGTTTTCTTACTAATTTAATCATACCAGTTTAATTGACAAAAAGCCAAATATTATCACTAAAGGTTATAAAAAAATAAAGCGGTTACATGGTGCAAAGGGTTATTGATTGATTTTAATTCGCTTGATTTTAAGGTATAATGAACGTGAATATATAGGAAGGACGAGAGTGAATGATAACATTAAAATCTGCCCGTGAAATTGAAGGCATGAAAAAAGCAGGAGCTTTATTAGCTAGTATCCATGAACAATTACGTCCAATGATGGTTCCTGGTGTAACCACAATGGAAATAGAAGCCTTTTTCGATAAGAAAATTACTGAAGCAGGTGGTATTCGTGAACAAGTAGGCTTTGAAGGTTATGAGTATGTGACTTGTATATCTATTAATGATGAAATTTGTCATGGATTCCCATTCCCTAATCGTGCTTTAAAAGAGGGGGATATTGTAAGTGTAGATACTGTCTTATCACTAGATGGATACTTTGCTGACTCATGTTGGACTTACGGTATTGGTCAAGTGGATGAAGAAGGTCAACGTTTAATGGATGTTACTAAAAAGGCGTTAGAATTAGGTATTGAACAAGCACGTGTTGGTAACCGTATTGGTGATATTGGTGCAGCCATTCAATCTTACGTCGAAGGGGAAGGTTTCTCTGTTGTACGTGAGTTTGTTGGTCACGGTATTCAACCAACAATGCATGAAGGGCCATCAGTACCTCACTACGGGGTAGCAGGTAAAGGACAACGGTTACGCGCTGGGATGACAATTACCATTGAACCAATGGTCAATACTGGTAAATGGCAATCAAAAATGGATGCGAACGGTTGGACAGCTCGCACAATTGATGGCGGACGATCAGCACAGTATGAGCATACCTTAGCGATTACAGAAGATGGTCCAATTATTTTAACCCAACAAAAAGATTAATTATAATAGCAAAACCATTAAGGGATGAGTAATCAAACTTAATGGTTTTTTGCCATAAATAATTATTAAGATTGTTTAAATTGAAATGCAGTAAATTTTCATTGTGCTATAATATATGTTGGTATAGATTGCTTAAGTTTGCACAAGATGATTTAGCTTTTTTATTATATAAAGATCAGCAATTTTCCACAATAATTCTCCAGAGGAGCGCTTATGACAAAGCAAGATAATCAAAAAAAACAAGGTCCTAGTCGCCGTGATAATAGAAAGAATAAATCGTTCAATATAAACGCGTTATTGTCCTCAAAATGGTTACCTAAAGAAAAGAAGACCTATTGGATTCTGGGTGCTGCAGGATTAGTTGTGGTGGCTTGTGCGATTATGTTTAAGTTGTACGCTGATATTTCAGGATTTGGTTCTGATATCTATGAGGATGTGAACGCAGAACAACTTCGTGATGCTGATGCGCAATTAAAAAATGGCGAACCAATCACAATTTTATTAACTGGTATAGATAGTGGGGCACTCTACTATGAAGATGTTGTAGAGTCGCGTACGGATGTAATG
>JAEZWY010000061.1 GCA_023442905.1 Bacillota bacterium
ATGTATGTGTCTGGTGATCAGTAGAGGTCATTGACCAAGAGGTGTTGGTCATATTTGTAAATTCTGTATGCATTGCCATATTGGTCTCACTCCTTTGATTTAAGTTAGTGCTATCTTATCATCATATTTTCATTTTAACAAGTCTTTCCCACATTTATTTTTAATTTAATGTCATTTTCGAAACATAAAAATAGGTTAATCTTATATGTATCAAGGGATTCGGTCAATTGTAATATTTTTGTAAATGAGAAAATGGTGAGCTTTATGAGGGTGAGCTGGACCACTTTGTCAGCTGAAAACGAGTTGAAAACAAGAATTGTACATTTTGAAAGATGCTTATTTTGACATAATATGCCCCTAAATTTGATCAAAAGACGTCATTTCCTTCATAGAAGGCCAGAAAAAGTTGGTCAACCATTTTTCCAGAGATCCCTAGGACAATATCAAAAGGATTCGTTGGCAAATACTTTCTCTTGTTGCTTTTAATAAAATGAGATGGTAAGGTGACACCAATCAAAAAACTCATAAAGTTTTAATAAAACAACAAATATTGGAGGAATGCATCATGGCACTAGAAAACGTAGATTTTGGAAATATCAATGAAATTCCCTATCGTCCATTACGCCCAGGGATTGATCAAGCAGTATTTGCTATGTCAGGAGATGGCGTCAATGTAACAGTGAACCGGGTGGAAAATGGTAATGATTTAAGACCTCATACGCATGATGACCATCAACAAATTGCCTGGATCTTACAAGGTGAATGTGATTACTACGTGGATGGTGAGCCATTCCGTATGACAGCAGGTTCTTGGGTGGTTGTACCTAAGGGTGTTGAACACTATATTCACGTATATGATTCTCCAGAAACAGTAGTGAATGTAGATATTTTTGCTCCAGCACGTGAGGATTACAACGAGGCTTATAGCCAATTCTTGAAAGAACAAGGATATGAAGGCTTTAATATTATTGATTAAATATAGGCAGTATCAGAATAAATTTTAAACGAACTAAACTCGGGAAAAGGATGATATAAATGGAAATGCGCAACCTTGTAAAAGAAAAAATTGCTGAAAAAGGCTATGCTATCGGTGCTTTTGTAGCATCTAGCTCCTCTTTAAATACGGAAATTTTGGGTGTTAATGGCTTTGACTTTACCATGATTGACTTTGAACACGCTCAAACAAGCTTAGAAACTGCTTTAGACATGGTGCGCGCAGCCGAGTTATACGGTACAGCCCCATATGCTCGGGTTTATAATCCTGAAGATGGTCCGATGATGGGTCGAATGTTAGATATTGGCTTACATGGTTTGATGATTCCAATGGTCAATACTAAAGCACAAGCTGAATTTGTTATTCAAAACACTAAAATGCCGCCTATTGGTATTCGTGGTAAAGGGATTGGGCGTGGACCGTTATGGGGTGCCTACGAAAACTACAATAAGGGTGAAGTAGATGAAAAATCTATGGTCATTGTACAATGTGAAACCCCAGAAGCAGTTGAAAATGTAGAAGAAATTGTGAGTGTAGAAGGAATTGACTGTGTCTATATCGGTCGTCTTGATTTAGCGCATGCTATGGGCGTAGAAGATCCTTCAACAAGTCCAGAACTTGAAGCTAATATTCAAAAAGTACTTAAGGCCTGTAAAGAAGCTGGGGTAATTCCAGGAATCTTTACAGCCAATGCACAAGACGCCATTAACCGAATTGAACAAGGTTTCCAATTTGTTACGGTATTGAACGACTTGGCCTTCTTCCGTCAAGCAACAAAAACGCGAATTGATGACGTTCGTAAAGGCGTAGAGGGAGATAAATACCAAGTAGATGATGCGGTATTCTTGAAATAATAGATATTTGGTATAGTTGATAAAAAAACAAGGTAAGCCATATTTTCTTTAGAGGGCTTACCTTGTTTTTGTTTTTATAAGTTTTCTAGTTTTGTTGCTGCTTCTTCCCAAGCGGTCATCACTTGATCTAAGGCTTTTTCTACTTCTTGAAGGGACTGATTTAATTCGTTTAATTTCTCAAAATCATCAAGAAATTCAGGTTTTGTCATATCCAATTGGATTTCTTCAATTTTACCTTCTAAATCAGCCATTGCATCTTCATGCTGAGCAATTTCACGTTGTAATTTGCGTTCTTCCCTTTGCTTCTCTTTAGATATTTGAAAAGCTTGTTTAGTATCGGAAGCTGGTTCAGTAGCTACTTTTTCTACTTTCTCTTGATTATTTTCGGCTTCTAGTAAAGCAAGGCGTTCTTCCTCGGACGCCTTTTTAGCAACGTAATAATCATAGTCGCCAAGATAAAGCGTTGAACCTTCAGGATTGATTTCTAAAACAGAGGTAGCAATCCGGTTGATGAAGTACCGGTCATGGCTGACAAATAATAGGGTACCATCATATTCGATCAAGGCATTCTCTAACACTTCTTTAGAATCAATATCCAAGTGGTTGGTTGGCTCATCGAGAATTAAGAAGTTATCATGTTCAAGGGCAAGTTTTGCCAGTTCAAGTCGGGCTTTTTCCCCACCAGAAAGTGTTGCAACAGACTTAGTCACATCATTTCCTGTAAATAGGAAGGAACCAAGGATAGTCCGAATATCACGTTCCATCATAGTTGGATGTTCATCCCATAATTCATGAAGGACATCTTTTTTTGAGTTTAAATTTCCCAATTCTTGGTCATAGTAGCCAATTTGTAGATGCGCACCATAGTCGATAGTACCGCGTAGGGCTGGGATCTGTTTAATAATTGTCTTCAATAAGGTCGATTTTCCTACACCATTTGGACCAACTATCGCAATGGCTTCCTGTTTACGTAATTGGAAGGAGATAGGTTCAGCCAAAATATTATCTGGACTATAACCCACGGCTAATTTGTTGGCTTGTAGCACATCGTTTCCAGAACTCTCAGCCACGGAGAATTGAATACGGGCAGATTTTTCATCATTTAAGGGTTTTTCAATTTTGGTCATTTTCTCTAATTGCTTACGGCGTGACTGCGCCATTTTGGTAGTAGAAGCGCGTACGATATTACGGGCTACATAGTCTTCTAATTTGGCAATTTCTTCTTGTTGTTTTTCGTAAGCTTTCATTTGTAAGGTGACACGTTGTACCCGTTCTTTCAAGTAGAATGAGTAGTTTCCCTTATAGTAATGAATGCCTTGGTGCGCCATTTCATAGGTTTCGTTGGTAACAGCATCTAAGAAATATCGGTCATGGGACACAATTAATAGGGCACCAGGATATTTTGGTAAGTAATTCTCTAGCCAAGTCAAAGTCTCGATATCTAAGTGGTTTGTTGGCTCATCGAGAATGAGTAAATCCTTTTTCTCGAGTAAGATTTTCGCTAAAGCCAGACGGGTTCGTTGACCACCAGAAAGAGTTGAAATCTTACGGTCATAATCTTCATCAAAGAATTGGAAACCGTGTAAAACCATGCGGATTTCAGATTCATAGCCATAGGCGTTAAAACGAATCAAGTCCTCTTGAAGTTTGTCATAGCGGTTGAGGGCAGCTTCATAAGCTTCCGTATCTTGCATGAGTTCTTCATCTGCTAAGGCAAGAGCAGCGGTTTCTGATTCTTTTAATAATTTAATGACGGGTTCAAACACCGAAACCATTTCTTCATAAATTGTTCGGTCACCAGAAACGGCAGTGTGCTGGTCCATGTAGGCGATGGTAGTTCCTTTAGTTAGGGAAACTTGACCTTCATCAGGGGCTTCAATGTTGGCTAACATTTTTAATAGTGTCGACTTACCGGCACCATTACGGCCAACTAGTGCAATGCGGCTGTTGTGTTGGATAGTTATTTGTACGTTTTCAAATATAACTTCAACGCCATAGCGTCGAGCTAGATTTGAACCTTGTAATATGATCATAGTAGGCATGATCCTTTCATTTGATAGTCTTCATCATTTTACCACAAAAAAATTTGGGCATTTACTGGAAACGTTTTATTTAATATTGCATTTTTTAACATAGTTCAAAATTAACAAAGTAATAACCCTTGTGTTAATTTCACAAACTTGGTATACTGTCTAAGAAATCATTTCAAAATAGGAAAGAGGACTGAACATGCGTAAAATACCCAAAGCAACAGCTAGAAGATTACCACTATACCATCGCTACCTGCGTGTATTCAAAAATATGGGGAAAACACGTGTTTCTTCAACAGAATTAAGTGAAGCAGTAAAAGTTGAAAGTGCAACGATTAGACGTGACTTTTCATACTTTGGTGCTTTAGGTAAACGTGGATATGGCTATGATATTGATGCTTTATTAGATTTCTTTGGTAAGACATTAAGCCAAGACCGTTTAACAACAGTAGCACTAGTTGGTGTTGGTAATCTTGGTAATGCTTTATTAAATTACAACTTCAAAAAATCAAACAATATTCGAATTGGTGCTGCCTTCGATATCAATCAGGATATCATTGGTACAGTCCACAATGGTGTACCTGTTTATGATATGAAGGATTTAACTGAACAATTAAAATTAATGGATATTGAAGTGGTTATTCTCTCAGTACCTGAGGCAGTTGCTCAAGATATGGTCCCTGCTTTAGAACAAGCAGATATCAAAGGTATTTTGAACTTTACGCCAGTGAGATTAGATGTACCGGATAGCATTCGGGTGCAAGATGTAGACTTCACGAATGAACTACAAACCTTGATTTACTTTATTTCAACAAATTCATAAGAGCATGCATGACTTATATTAACTAGCGAATAGGCCGAGATAAATTGTCTCGGCCTATTTTTTATCACTATATTACACTCGAAAGTTTGTTAAGTTTCACATATAGGGTCAAAAATCATATGAAATAATTTGCAATTTTTATCAAAAAATCAAATTTTAGTGCACTATTTAGATTTAAATTGTCGCAGTACGTTAAGCGTCTTTAATAAGTCAACAATTTCATAAGCAGCAACTGCTAGGGCTAAATATACTGTCCAGTTCCATCCGGTTCCTTCTACGCTACCAATGGCGAAGCTGACGGCTAGAAAAATAAATACTAATTTGAATAGTAATAAAAATATTACTGGTCCTTTTAACATAAAAACACTGACATTCCTCTCTTAATCGCGTATCCTCACTTTCGTCAAGATATTACGCATTCTTCAATTAATAAAACTACCGCAATTTCCGCATAAAATCAAGGTTTTCAACTTATCAAAGAAAATAGGTCAAAAAAAGTCAACCTTTCTCTTGCAATTCATATTTGATTGTTTTAAGATAATAAACATAGAGATTAGCAGTCGGTTAAAGAGAGTGCTAATTATCTAAAAACCAGGCAATCTAGCCTGGGATTGACAAATATTTGATTTAAATGGAGGGACATGTAAATGATTAAACCATTAAACGGACGTGCGGTTGTACGAGTTGAAGAGGCTAAAGAACAAACAGTTTCAGGTATCGTATTACCATCAGCTGCTAAAGAAAAACAACAAGTAGGTGTTGTTGAAGCGATCGCTGAAAATACTGAAGATTTTACTTCACAGTTGAAAGAAGGCGACCGTGTTCTATTTGAAAAATATGCAGGTTCAACATTTGAATATGATGGTCAAGAATTATTAATTATCAAAGAGAGCGATATTATCGCAATTGTAGACTAGTCAATTTATCAATATTTACAGATTAATAACAGTATGGATTTTTATGAGGTGAATGAATAAATGGCAAAAGATATTAAATTTTCAGAAGATGCTCGTCAATCAATGGTCCGTGGGATTGATATTTTAGCAGATACAGTAAAAGTAACCTTAGGGCCAAAAGGTCGTAACGTTGTTTTAGAACAAAGCTACGGTTCACCATTAATCACTAACGATGGTGTAACAATTGCTAAAGAAGTTGAATTAGAAGATAAATTTGAAGATATGGGTGCTAAATTAGTTGCTGAAGTAGCTTCAAAAACAAATGATATAGCCGGTGACGGTACAACAACTGCAACTGTTTTAACACAAGCAATTGTAACTGAAGGTATGAAAAACGTTACTGCTGGTGCTAACCCAGTAGGTGTTCGTCGCGGAATTGACAAAGCAGTTCGCGTAGCTTCAGATCGTTTAGCTGAAATTTCAGTACCTGTAGATTCTAAAGGCGCAATTGCTAACGTTGCCTCAATTTCATCAGGCGACAGCGAAGTGGGCGACTTAATTGCAGAAGCAATGGAAAAAGTTGGCCAAGATGGCGTCATCACAATTGAAGAATCTCAATCAATCGATACCTCTCTAGATGTTGTTGAAGGTATGCAATTTGATCGTGGTTACCTATCTCAATATATGGTAACTGATAATGACAAAATGGAAGCTGTTTTAGAAAATCCATATATCTTATTAACAGATAAAAAGATTTCTAATATCCAAGACATTTTGCCGGTCCTAGAGCAAGTTGTTCAAGAAGGTCGCGCATTATTATTAGTAGCTGATGATATTGACGGTGAAGCATTACCTACATTAGTCTTAAACAAAATCCGTGGTACTTTCAACGTTGTTGGGGTAAAAGCACCAGCCTTTGGTGACCGTCGTAAAGCTATGTTAGAAGACCTATCTATCTTAACAGGTGCGCAAGTGATTACTGAAGATTTAGGACTAGAATTAAAAGACACTACAATTGACCAATTAGGTGCTGCTAACCGCGTTGTTATCACAAAAGATGATACAACAATTGTTGAGGGTGCTGGTAATAAAGAGCAACTTGAACAACGTGTTGCACAAATCCGTGGTCAAATTGAAGAAACAACTTCTGAATATGACCGTGAAAAATTATTAGAACGCTTAGCTAAATTAGCTGGTGGTGTTGCCGTCGTTAAAGTTGGTGCAGCTACTGAGTCAGAATTAAAAGAACGTAAATTGCGTATTGAAGATGCTTTAAACGCAACACGTGCTGCTGTTGAACAAGGTATTGTAGCTGGTGGTGGTACTGCCTTTGTCAATGTTAAAAGTGCAGTTGCTGACTTAGCTGAAACGTTAACTGGTGATGAACAAACCGGTGTACAAATCGTCTTACGCGCTTTAGAGGCACCAGTTCGTCAAATCGCTGAAAATGCTGGTTTAGAAGGTTCTGTAATCGTTGAAAAATTAAAAGAACAAGCAGATGGCGTTGGCTTTAATGCAGCAACTTCTGAATGGGTAAAAATGATTGATGAAGGTATCGTTGACCCAACTAAAGTTTCTCGTTCAGCATTACAAAACGCAGGTTCAGTAGCTGGATTAATTTTATCTACTGAAGCAGCAGTAGCAAACCAACCACAACCTGAACCACAAGCGCCAGCAATGGATCCAAGTGCAGGTATGTATTAATAGAAAAGGGTGCGAGAGCCGACGCTCAGAGAGGGAACGTTGGAAGATTAGGGCAGTGACTGACGAAGTCAGTTCAACCTAATCTGAAACGCAGTCCTCTCTGGAGGCTCGAACCCGACTACAGGATGTGAAGCTCAACCTCAAGGTGTGAGCGAGCCCGACTACGGGAAGCAGAGCTCAACTTCAAGGTGTAAGCGAACATTTAAGTGAATATCCAGAAAGTGTAGGACCCTGACGTCGATGTCACGGTCCTATTTTTGGTTCTATAATAAATAGTGTTGGTGAGATTCAATTGAGTCTCATCGGCACTATTTTTGTGTACGCAAAAATAGGACATGATATCCTTATTTCAAGTAAACCTCGACGAATACTGAAAGAAGGAAAATTCATGTCCCATATAACTATTATAAAACAACTTTGCGGAATTCTCGACAATAATATTCAAATTGGTGTACCA
>JAEZWY010000081.1 GCA_023442905.1 Bacillota bacterium
GTGGAATACCGGGCTGATAACGCGTATTGCCAAAAAAAATGGTGTAAAAACACGAATTAGTCATTCACATTCTACTGAAAGTAGTGCGGTTGAAAATTGGCAATATAAAGTTTATAAACATGTAATGAAAAAATTAATTAGAAGAAATGCGAATTCATATATAGCATGTGGTCAAGACGCGGGAGACTATCTCTATGGTGATCAATTCTTCAGTAATAATGGAGAAATTATATACAATGGGGTTAATATTGAGCAATTTAAATTCAATAAAGACATAAGAACTGCAATAAGAAATCAACTTGGTATATCAGAAGATACATTCATTATAGGACATGTAGGTCGTTTAGCGCCGGTGAAAAACCATCAATTTATGTTGCATCTATTTGGAAAAATTGGCGATAAATATCCGAATGTAAAAATGATATTTGTGGGCGATGGGCCGGATTATGGTAAAATTCAGACCGTAATTCAGCAAAATAACTGGGAAGATCGCGTTATTTTATTGGGTAAACGACATGATGTGAATGAATTACTTCAAGCTTTTGATTTACTTCTGTTCCCCTCGCTATTTGAAGGGTTCCCATTAAGTTTGGTAGAAGCACAAGCAAGTGGTATCCCCTGTATTGTGTCTGCAAATGTAACATCTGAGGCACTCTTAAAATCGGATTCAATAGCTCTTGAGTTAAATAATGAACAAGAATGGATTGATAGCATCACTCATTATATAAATAATCCTGTAGAAAGAGAAAATGTAGATATTCATCAGATTGTTGATAAATTTGATGTGAAAAAAATGGCAGAGAAATGGGAGGAAATATATGATGCTTAGTTTTCGAAAGAACCAATTAATTAAATTGGAAGGTGGTGCTATCTTTGACATTTAACAAAAGCTATCTTAAAACTACGTTATTATATTCATTAATTAGTCTATTAATTTTTTTCATGATGTTAAATTTTTTAGGAAATCATTTCTCTAGGAATATTATCATTATAGCGGCATTTACAAGTGTTCAACTTCTATTAAATTTGTTTGGCTATCGCCAAGTAGGTATTAAGATGATGAGTTTAACTGGTGTATTTACATTATTAAACTATGCCTTTCATTTGGCACAACCATTTATCATGTTAATAGCCCCAAACTATATGTTTGCCTTTGATGCCTCGAAAGCCGTATCAAATTCAATTTATATCGAGTCATTAACATATTCAACTTTAATCATTGTGGCTGTTTCTGTGGGTGCAATGCTATATAGATCAACTCGCACTAAGAAATTTGATGAAAATGTTACTTTTAATCGTAAAATGGTAGTCTTACAAGATGAAAATTTATTTCGAATGGGTATGTATATCTTTATCTTTACATTCCCGTTAGAGGCATATCTAATGATTACAAGACTAATGACGGCCTTACAAGGTGGTTATTTGGATACCTTTAATGTTGAACTAGGAGGTATACCGGCCTTTCTTGCTACGTTTTCAATTGTGGGCGTAGTTATGATGATTTTAGGTTCTAAAGAGGATAAACAGAGGGGCTGGCTAATTTATCTGTCTTATGTATTTTTCTATGCAATTGCTATGTTATCTGGTGGTCGAATGTGGCAAATCATTAAAATATTATTAGTAACAATTTACTTTGTTAAAACTTATGAAATCAAATTTACTAAAAAAAATATATTCTGGATGTTGGTTATTGCCTATTTTGGATCAGGATTCCTTGCAGCCATTGCTGACTTTAGGTCTTATGATTTCTCAAGTGTTGCATTTATCCAAGAAGCTATTATAAATGTCTTCGAAAATAATCCTATATTAGGAATTTTAGATGAATTTGGTGGGACGATATATACGCTAGGCTTAGTAATGGAACGCGTACCTGCATCCATGAGTTTCTCTTGGGGTAGCCAATTTATCACCGGATTTATTAATTTATTACCGAATATTTCAGATGGTATGACCCAAATGGCTAATGACGCCAATTACGTACTACAGTTAAATGTGCCGGCAATTGGGGGTTCTTTTATCGGGGAAATGTATTACTCATTCCATTATTTTGGTGCTATTTTTGCCATTTTTGTTGGTTTACTGTCCCAATATATCACTGAGAAAATTGACCAAAGCATGGCCACAAGAGACTATACCTTTGTAATCTACAGTTTACTCCTCCAATATTCATTTATTTCTTGGGTTCGAGGGTCTTCGCCAACCTTCTACCGGAATACTATATACAGTATTATTTTGATTTACTTCATTAGTAATGTACTATTCTCGAATAATCATAAAGTATTCTCAAGTAAGTCAGTTGAATAATGGAGGAAAATGGTGAGTAAAACAGTTTCAATTATTGTACCAATTTATAATGCCGAAGCATTTATTGATCGTTGCTTGGATTCAATCGTGCATCAAACCTATCAAGATTTAGAGATTATTCTAATTAATGATGGTTCTACTGACGAATCACTAGTCAATTGTGAAATTTGGTGTGAAAAAGATGATCGGGTTAAATTAATCAATCAAGAGAATGCTGGTGTATCTGCGGCAAGAAATGTTGGAATTGAGATTTCTTCGGGTGATCTATTATTATTTATCGATATTGACGATTACATCGAAGTTAATACAGTATCTCTATTAGTTAACCAACAAGCACAAACTCAAGCTGACTTAATTATTTTTGGTTTTTATCGTCACTTTATGAACGGTACATTTAAAAAGAATGAAGGAAATCAAATGGCTAAAAGTTTAGCTAGTAATGAATTCTTTAGTCAGTTCTGGCAGCATTACGAAGAAGAGATTACAAATACGCCATTTAATAAATTATATAAAAAGCAAATACTGAAGGACCATGGTATTTATTTTCCTGAAGGTATTACAATGGGTGAAGATTTATTATTTAATTTAGATTATTTGAAATTTACAGACACTATTTTTATTTCTGATGCTTATTTGTATCACTATATAATGCATCCTAACCAAGCAACATTAAAAGTGGATCTAGATATTTATGAAGATTATATTCAATTTTTTAATAAAATTGAATTCCTAGCGTCGTCTAAAAAGGTTTCAAATAATTTTGATTGGGCGCATCATTATAATCAGCTGCTAAAACATATGATTACTGCAATGGAAATGCCATATCGTAGCAATACGTTAAATGCTAGAGAACAGAAAGCACAACTATTTAAAATAGCTGAAGCGTTTCAAAGTAACTTTAATTTACAGTATCTAACTGCAGAAAATCAGCGAGAAAATGTGATTAAAAATTTAGTTAGAGATAATAAATATCATCAATTACATGTTTATTTGAAAACTATTCAAGATAGTAAAAGAGTGGTCAAAAGTATTATTAGTATAACGAGGGGAGGATAAAGTATGAAGATTTTATTAGATATATATCTTGAGAAAAATTTGGGAGACGATTTATTTTTAGCTTCAGTATTAAAAAGATATCCACAACATGAGTTTTATACTTTTACTCAAATGGATTATTCAGATTATGAGGAAACTTTCGAAAACCTAAAAATTGTTAAGTATAATAAGTACTACAATTATTTAATGGTTAAAATAGGACAGAAAAATAAACTAATCAAACGCTTTATTAAAGCAAATAATATTGACGCCTTGGCAAGTATCGGCGGTTCTATCTTTATTGAACACCAAGACTGGGAAATGAGTTATCAATTGCGGGAAGATTTATGGTCTTATTTTCTTGAATTAGGAAAACCTGTATATATTATTGGTTCAAATTTTGGTCCATATACAAACGATGGATTTCTTGATTCCTATCGATCATTACTTGGAAGAGTAACAGATGTTTGTTTCCGAGATCAAGCATCTTATAAATTATTCGATGATCTGAAAAATGTTCGTTTAGCACCCGATGCTATTTTTTCTTATCAGTTTGATTGTATAGATTCTGAAATGAATTCATTAGGCATTTCTGTTATAGATCTTCAAAATAGAAAAGACTTGTCAAAATATCGTGATGCTTATGAAAAGAAATTAGTGGAGATCACCAATACCGCTTTAAATGCTGGTAAGACAGTATACCTTTATTCTTTTTGTAAAGCAGAAGGCGATGAATATGCTATCGAGAGAATAAAAGATAAGTATTTCGCTTCTAATCCCAATGTGGTGCCATATTATTATGAGCGAAACTTGATATCATTTATGGAGAAATTTTCTAGTATGGAAACGATAATTGCAACCAGATTTCATTCTATTGTGCTAGCTATGCTATTCGATATACCGTTTTTTGCGTTAAATTACAGTAAAAAATCAGATAATTTGTTAAATGATTTTGAAGTGCCAGTGCAAATCAAACACATTCAATCATTGTCAAAAATTGAAGCATCTCAAATATTTGAATACATGAATCAAAAAGAAGATATTTCAGACATAGTACAGGAAGCTGAACAACAATTTTGGGGTTTAGATTCCCTACTTTTAAAATAATGAAAGCCCTAAGCCGGAGTAGCTGTTTGTACTCTGGCTTTTTTGAATATTGATCCCGTGTATTTGGCCGCGCTTATGTAAACTATTGCGATAACTTTTATAGAATATATGATATAATAGAGTAACATATACACCTAAATTTGTGTTAAAAGGATGGATATTTAAATGAAAAAATCCAAAATTAAGTTGTCGAAACCAAACATATGGTTATTGATTATGACCAGTCTTATATTGGTTTCTTGTGGTAATGTTGATAATGAAAATACCCCTGATGATAATAATGATGGAGAAACTGTAGTAGATGATCAGGGCATCGAAGAAATGAACGTTGTGTTCTTGGGAGACTCTATCACTCAGAATTTTGAAAGTAATGAAACATCATTTCCAGATATTGTAGGGCAAAAAACTGGTGCTAATATCATCAATATGGGATTCGGGGGAACCGCTATGAGTAAGCATGCCTCTGCTGCTTTTGATGCGTTTTCTTTTTATCAATTAGCGA
>JAEZWY010000099.1 GCA_023442905.1 Bacillota bacterium
CAATAAATCGTCTTATCGAGACCTTTCAACCAATGTTGTCAACCTTCGAGAAGGTCCTGGAATCACATACGATATTAAGGGACAAATTGAAGGCGAAAATCCATACCGCATATTAAGCCAAGAAAACAATTGGTACTATGTCTTATTGGACAACAACGAAATCGGTTGGATACCAACTTGGCTAGCAGATAACCAAGATATTGATGCAACCGACTTTATTGCGACAACATTAAAAGACGAAATGAATATTTATGAAGAAAATACTGATGATGCTACGGTTTTAACTACCACTGATAAGAATGCGAAATATCAAATTTTGCATCAGGTAGACGGTTGGGCGCAAATTCAACTTGCTGGTGAAATTGGTTGGGTAAGACAATCCGAAATCGATATCACACCAGGAACAATTGCTTACGAAGAAGATACAACCATCACAGAAGAAGAACAATCAACTTATGATGAATTCTTAACGGATTACGATTTTACTGTAACAGCAACAGCAGATGGTGTGAATATCCGAAGTGAAGCTGATAAGGATTCTGATATATTAGCCAAAGGTGCACTAAATGAGCAGTTTGCATACCTTGGTCAAGAGAATGAGTACTATCATGTACGTTCAGTAGATGGTACTGAAGGCTATATCGTCAACTGGTTATCTGAAAGTGACTCTACTGCTATGGCTGATGCTGCAAAAGCGGCTGTGTCAACTAGTAGTTTAGCTGGCAGAACAATTGTTTTAGATCCTGGACATGGAGGAATTGATCCAGGTGCAGTAACAGATGGTCTATATGAAAAAGAAGTTACACTACAAACAGCTCTTACCGTTAAAGAACGACTTGAAGCAGCCGGTGTAAACGTCATTATGACCCGAGATGACGATTCAGATGTTCCTTTATCTGATATCCCTTATACCGCCAACCAGGCTAATGCTGACTTGATGATTTCTTTCCACTATGATGCCATTGAAACGACAGGTGCATCGGGCACTACCGTATACCATTACGGTGATAACTCTATTCCGGTCGCCCAAGCAATTCAAGGACAGTTAATGGAACAATCTGAATTAGAGTCTAATGGTGTTAAATTCGGTGACTTCCAAGTTATCCGTGATCTATCTGGAGAAGGTGTCCTAATTGAACTTGGTTATATGTCTACACCTAGTGATGTAGCTGTATTTAGTCAAGAAGACTACTGGAACCAAGTCGCTGATTCAATTTATAATGCATTAACTATTTACTATCAATAATTGATATGGACATAATCAAAAATACCGAGTTCTGGACTTCCCAGAACTCGGTATTTTTTCATTTTATGCTTCTTCTGAATCTAAGATAATCGTCACAGGACCATCATTAATAAGAGAGACCTGCATATCAGCACCAAATTCACCTTCAGCAACTTTTAAACCAAAATCTTCACGCAAGGTTTCATTCAATAACTGATAGATCTTATTGCCGTGGTCAGGTTTTGCTGCATCGATAAAAGATGGTCGATTACCTTTTTTTGTTCGAGCATAGAGCGTGAACTGAGAAATAGATAAAATTTCTCCGGAAACTTGGTTAATATTTAGATTCAACTTACCATCCTCATCAGCAAAAATACGCATATTTGCGATTTTTCTAGCCATATAAGCAACGGTTTCCGCTGAATCATTATCGTGAACACCGACTAAAAGTGCAAATCCTTTATCAATTTTACCAATTATCTTACCCTCAATCGCCACATTAGCTTGGCTAACTCTTTGTACGACAATCCGCATTCAAAACCTCCATAAAATCTATAATTACATCATTTTTTATTCTTTTGCACGCGCAACTGAATAAACATCCGGAATATTCTTTACCCGATCGATTACCTTATCCAATTGATTAACATTTTGAATAACAAAACGCAATCTCACTTTGACAGAGTTATCATCATGATTAACATTACCATTGATATTGGTTACTGATCCTGCTATTGGGGTGATAACTTGTAAAACTTCATTTAAGAAACCAGACCGGTCTTCCCCTTCAACCACAATTTCCACTTCATATTGGTTATCCACGTTTTTACTTGCGTCTTCCCATTCAACTGGAATTAAGCGATCTTTTTCATCTTCAGAAACTTGTACATTTTTACAATCTCTGCGATGTACGGAAACGCCTCTACCTTTAGTAATGTAGCCAACAATGTCATCACCAGGTACCGGATTGCAACAGTGCGCTAATCGGACAAGTAATGAATCTAAACCTTCAACAATTACTCCTGAACTTGATTTAGATTCCTTTCGTCGTACGTGACTAGATTGCTTTTGTGATTTGCTTAGTTTCTTCTGTTCGCCACTTTCTTTTAAGGTTTCTTCAACCGATTCCCGATTCTTCTCTGCAGCTCTTAATCGTCTTTCTCGCTCAGTTAATCGGTTGGCTACTGCAGTTGAAGATAGCTCACCGAATCCAATCGCTGCGAATAGATCTTCTTCAGTTGAAAAATTAAAACGGTCTAGTGTTTTATTGATATCATCTTTCTTGTAAACTTCTTTAAGCTTAAAACCAAGGTTTTCAAGTGTTTCTTCAAGGGCATGTCGACCTTGTTCCATTGCTTGGTCCCGATCTTGTAATTTAAAGAAACGTTTGATTCTATTGCGGGCACGTGATGTTTTTACAAGGTTAACCCAATCACGTGACGGGCCTGCAGAATTAGGAGACGTTAAAATTTCAACAATATCGCCATTTTTCAATTGGTAATTTAAAGGTTCAATCTTACCATTTACTTTGGCTCCGATTGTTTTATTACCCACCTCAGAGTGAATAGAATAAGCAAAGTCTAACGGATATGAGCCAGCAGGTAATTCAGTTACATCGCCTGTTGGGGTAAATACATAGACATTGTCTTGGAAAATATCCTCTTTTACACTTTCCATAAAGTCCGTCGCATCTTTAGACTCATCCTGTAATTCTGCAATTTGATTAAACCAGTCCAGTTGAGCATCTAAAGGAGATGCTTCTACCTTGTCATGGTTCCCCATTTTATATGCCCAGTGTGCAGCCACCCCATACTCAGCCACCTCATGCATTTCATAAGTTCTGATTTGTACTTCTACAGGACTTGGCTGATTACCAACAACCGTTGTATGAATAGATTGATACATGTTCGCCTTAGGCATGGCAATATAATCTTTAAAACGCCCTGGCAATGGTTTCCAGTTGGTGTGCACAATCCCAAGCACTGCATAGCAATCTCGGACTGATTCCACTAAAACACGAATAGCTTGTAAATCAAAAATTTGGTCAAATTCTTTATCTTGGTCTTTCATTTTGCGATAAATAGAATAAATGTGTTTAGGACGACCGTAGATTTCAAACTTACCTGTAATAGCTCCTTCGACCTGACTCTCTAATTCATCAATTGTTGTTTGAATAAATTCAGCTCGCTCATCACGTTTAGAATCCACCAATTGGACAATTGAATAGTAAGATTCTGGGTCCATATAGCGTAAAGCTGTATCTTCAAGTTCCCATTTAATCTGATTCATACCTAAACGATCAGCTAGTGGTGCATATATTTCTAATGTTTCTGTCGAAATAATGACTTGTTTTTCTGGTCTATGCCATTTTAAGGTCCGCATATTATGTAAGCGATCGGCTAACTTCACCATAATTACCCGTAAATCATTGGCCATAGCTAACAACATTTTACGGTGGTTTTCTGCTAATTGTTCTTCATGCGACTTATATTTAAACTTACCTAATTTAGTCACGCCATCAACTAGGGTAGCAATTGTTGGAGAAAAGAAGTAGGCAATATCATCTAAGGAAATCCCAGTATCTTCTACAACATCATGCAAGAACCCCGTGATTACAGTATCTGGATCCATTTTCAATTCAGCAAGAATACTCGCTACTTGAACTGGATGGACAAAGTAAGGTTCGCCTGATTTTCTGATTTGCTCAATATGCGCGCGTTCTGCAAAATCGGCAGCTTTTTGGACATAGTCAACTTTCGCTTCAGACATATATGTTGCACATAAAGCCAATACTTCTGCTTTTGTATAATTCTTTTTATTCGGCATGTTACCACCTACTTTCCTAGATTATGTGTATTGTATATAATTACTATTTTACCACATAAATGGCTTATAAACCCTATCAAACCCCTATTTATTACCCAATAACTCTGTAGCAAAAGACAGGGTTGACAATAAATATAGAGGTGCAGTTTCTGTTCGTAAAATTCTAGGGCCTAATCCACATAAGTGGACATGATCAAATCCGTCAGTAAGATTGGTAATTTCATCTGGATGAATCCCACCTTCTGGGCCAGTAACAAAGGCAATCTTGTTTGCAGGTTTAAGTGTGGCATAAGTCTGGGCTAAAATACTTTTCTCACCGGCTTTTGCGACTTCTTCGTAGGCAATGCAAACCTGATTAAAGTCAGAAAGCCGGTTTTTTACCATATTCACACTATGAAGATCTTCAATTATGGGTACAAAGGTCCGATGAGATTGCTCGGCCGCTTCCTTTGCAATTTTCTTCAGACGATCTATTTTTTTGCTAGCCTTTTTTTGATCCCATTTGGTCACAGAATATCGCATTGAAACTGGTATTATTTGTCGAGCACCTAACTCAGTTGCTTTCTGTACAATTAATTCAAGTTTATCTCCTTTTGGTAGTCCAACAAAGAGTGTAGTATCAATTGGGATTTCTTTATTTTCTACTCGGGACTCAACTAAGCGAAGAATAGCTTTTTTCCCTTCATCGGCAATAAGTTCACCGATAAATACCTGTTCAGTTTTAGTGACAAGGATCACTTGGTCGCCTATCTGCATCCGCATGACATTTAACATATGGTGCGTCGCTTCTTTGTCCATCTCAATTCGTTCATCTACTTGTGCAGTTTCGTTATCGATAAAGTATCTTTGCATATTATTCTTGTCCTTTGTGGGCTAAAATACCGTACCACTCACCCATATTCATAATGATGTCTACAGTAAAATCGTTATCGGCTAATAACTTTAGCATGTCCTCTTTTTTATCTTGAAAAATACCGGATAAGATCAATTGTCCATTCATTTTCAAGTTGTTATATGCCTGCGGAATAAGTGGTTCAAGAATTTCAAACAATATATTCGCTGTAATAATATCTACTTGGGTATGAATGTCATTAAGAATGTTGTTTTGTGCAACTTTAATAGCATCTTCTACGTCATTTAATGCAAAATTATTGCGTGTGATATCTAAAATAGACCCATCATAATCATAGGCCTCAACTTTGTTTGCCCCCAATTTTTTGGCAGCAATAGCTAATACACCTGACCCAGTTCCAACATCAATAACATCTTCACCACCAGCCATAGCAATTTCTAATAAACGTAAGGCAAGTTTGGTTGTTTCATGAGAACCAGTACCAAAAGCCATGCCGGGATCTAAAAATAGTGTGGTCTTTTTGGGATCCATTGGTTGATCATCTTTTTCCCAAATAGGTACAATATCCATAAAACGAGACACGTGAATTGGTTCATAGTAAGCTTGCCAAGCCGTCTCCCAATCATTATCCTCTAACGGACTGTAACGAATGTCGTGAATAACAATTTGTTGGTCAGCTGCTAGTTCTTGATTGTAGTTCGCTTGGTACTTTTTGATCTCAATGATTATATCTTCAATATTTTTATCAGCTGAGAAATAACCTAGCACAACCGGATTATTTTCGTATGTACCCGGTGCTGGCTGATCATTTTTAACAGAACCGAAACCATCATCAGTCCAATCAATATAGTCTTGCTCATCTTTAATAGATACACCTGCTGAATCAAGTCCCCACAGGATTTCTGTTAGCAAGTTTTCACTTTTATTATCAGTTTCAATTGTTAATTCATACCATGTCATTCGTATCATCTCCTAAATATAATAAGGTGTCATCATAACGACCGATCATTCTTCTAGTAGCGATCATTTGATCGATTTCCTCAGTAGGCCATTGCATATCCACCGTCATTCTCTCACCAGTAATGAGTTCTTTAATTTGTAAACGCGCTTCATATAATAAATGGCTAATTTCCTGCGCTAGTATTTCAAGATGACCCTTTTGGAAGTGTTGCGTGTCTTTGGGTTGAATAATAAAGATCTCGCTCTCACTTTCATTCTCTTGGTAATCAATTGTGAAAATAAATTTCAACTCCAAATAATCAATGCCATCTAATGGGTGATTATGTTTATCTAAAAATGTAATATCTTCACTCGCTACCACCGGCAGATACGTTTGTAAAACCACCTGCTTGGCTACCGACACATAGGATAGACGCCACGGAAGGTCAATATGACTATTTTGCAAAGCTTCTTCAAGAAAAGAGTATACGGTTTGCATCTTCTGGTTCCCTACTTTCGTCTTTTTTATTTATTATAATATACCCACATAAAAATAACTACCGAGTCAGTGTTCGCTAGATCTTTTAAACGATAAAGACCTATTATTGAATTTGATAGAATCTTAAACTATTATTATATTACATTTATTACAAATAATGAAAGCTGTGCTATAATAGAGGTTAGAAATATAAATGATGAGGTGTTATTTAAATGGCCGATCGTAACTTGACGACAAAAGATATTTTACAGAAAGAATTTAAACCTGCCCTTCGTGGTTTCAACACGGAAGAAGTAGACGAATTCTTAGATTTGATTATTCGTGACTATGAGTCATATGAAAAAGAAATTGCCTCACTTAAAAATGAGTTAGAACGTGTTAAACATTCAGCTGGTTCAAGCGACAGTAGCCGTGCATCTACAAATCAACGTTCAAAATCAACCTCAGTACCCCAAACAAAAGGTACGACCAATTATGATATTTTACGTCGCTTGTCTAAATTAGAAAAAGCTGTTTTCGGTGGCCAAAACGCTAAAGTCGATCAGACACCGGATACTAGTGATGATAACGATGAGGATGCAAAAGATCATACAATTATTTTTGAAAATAACTAGTATAATACATGATTTCGTGTTATCATTAGGAGTTGTAAATTTCAGGTAATCGCGGGTATATCCATATACCTGAGGAAAGTCCATGCTCGCACAAGCTGCAACGCTTGTAGTGTTCGTGTTTAGCGAAAAAATAAGCTAAAGCATTAATTTGACGGCAACTGAACCCACTAAGGTCATTTGGCTATGTGCAAGTACGTTTGAAAGTGCCACAGAGACGAGTCAACTATGAAAGTAGTTGAATGGAACGCGGTAAACCCCTCGAGCGAGCAACCCAAACATTGGTAGGGGCGCTCTTTGACTGGAAATAAACGGAATAAGAGACTAAATTATTTAGTAGACAGATGATTACCGAACCGGTATTAAACCTGTGATATCGGGGAACAGAACATGGCTTATCGAAATTTACAAACAGGCAAAAGGTTGGATTCTTTTCCAACCTTTTTTTATTGAGATGAATTCGTGGTAAACTAGCTTTGAAGAAGAAATAGAGAGTAACCACCCAAAAGGAGTACATTATGACAACATATCCACTTATTGCAACTGCTGCTGCAGGAATTGAAGCCTTAGTCGGTAAAGAATTACGTGACATGGGCTATGAAGTACAAGTTGAAAATGGGCGCGCTCGTTTTCAAGGAACCCTTGATGACGTTGCGCGTACCAATATTAACTTACGAACAGCTGACCGTATTAAGATCGTAATGGGTGATTTTAAAGCCATAACATTCGACCAGTTATTTGAGTCAACTAAGGCTATTCCATGGGAAGATATCTTACCTATGGATGCAGAATTCCCGGTATCTGGAAAATCTGTGAATTCAAAATTACATTCCGTTCCTAATGTTCAAAAAATTGTGAAAAAGGCGATTGTGAATCGACTTAGTGACCATTATCACAGACGCGGTATGCTACCAGAAACAGGTGCTAAATATCCTATTGAAGTGAGCATTCATAAAGATGAGGCATTGATTACCATTGATACAACAGGCTCTTCCCTTTTTAAACGTGGTTATCGTACAGAAAAAGGTGGCGCACCACTGAAAGAAAATATGGCTGCAGCCCTAGTGAAATTAACTAACTGGTTCCCTGACAAGCCATTTTACGATCCAACATGTGGTTCAGGTACCCTAACAATTGAGGCAGCTTTAATTGGGAAAAACATCGCGCCAGGTATCAACCGCGAGTTTGTTTCTGAATCATGGGATATCTTTAATAACCTTGAATTTCCAAAAGCTCGTGAGGCAGCTAAAGCGGCCATTCGTCATGATATTCAGTTAGATATTATGGGATCTGACATCGACCACCGTATGATAGAAATTGCCAAAGCCAATGCTGAAGCTGCTGGTGTAGCAGACCAAATTGAATTTAAACAAATGCAATTATCTGACTTCACAACGACGAAAGAATACGGCGTGATCGTAGCCAACCCACCATATGGTGAGCGTTTGAATGACGAAGATTACGTGCATAAGTTATACAAACAAATGGGAGATCTTTACCGTCCAATGAAAACTTGGAGTAAATACATCCTGACGTCTGACTTAGCCTTTGAAGAATACTACGGTGAGAAAGCTACTAAGAAACGTAAATTATACAATGGAGCTATCCGTACTGACCTATTCCAATACTGGGGCGCGCGCAAACCACGTCCTAAAAAAGTAGAGGCAGAATAAGTTATTTACGATCATAATAAATAAACCAGGTAAACGGCTTTATTCGCCTGCTACCTGGTTTTTTTGTGTCTGTTATTCGAATTTAAATCCAGTTTATGCGATTGACAGTCTGCATTTATCCCTTAATTAGTCCTGCTGGTTGCTTATTTTCTTGGCCTGGTGCATGGCTTGACGGGCTAAGTTATCTGCCCCCCTATTGGCTTGGTCCGGCACCCACTTTAGATTAAACATGGGAAAATGGTCTAGTTGATTTAAAATGGCCTTTAACAAACTTTTATAGGGGTCGCGTTTATGGAATCTCTTATTAACGGCATCAAAGACGATTTTGGAGTCTGTTTGACACAAGATCCACTCATTTTTCAGTCCCTCAGCCTGCAATTTTTCCAACAATAATAGCAGAGCATGGAATTCGGCCTCATGGTTGTCCATTTCCCCACTTAAAGGGTATTTCTCTTGTCGCTGTTGCCCGTCATGGACTATGACCATACCAACGCCTGCTGGCCCAAATTGCCCATCCACTGACCCGTCTATGGCTATTTTTAACATCCGCTCACCCTTTAATCATCTATTACATCTTCTTATTCAAAACTCGCAAAGTTCTGCATATACTCATAAAACCAATATTGGTAAATATCTTGTACGCCTTGATTGTCAATAGCAAGTGGGTCGCCATTTTCCATTAATTGGCCAATGGCTTCTACCATATCTTCTGGGTCAATTTGGTTTAAATCATCGACAAATGGGTACATGACGGTATATATATCATAAATATTCTCCATCAAATAGGCCACGCGATAGGGTTCGTGGATATAAACTTCCTCCACGTAGGAAACCAAATCTAAGAAGTGGCTATTGGTTTCAATCTCAAATAAGTCACTGAGTGAAATAGTCGTCGTCTCATCGTAGATATTGGTTAAGGTAATTTCTTGGTCCTCGTGTGGATGGTGGAAAATATAGAGTAAAATATCCGATTGGAAGACAAAATCCCGGTCCCGGTTTAAGAGGCTTAACAATTTATTGATGGATATCTTGTCGCTCAATTCCAGCAGATGGTTGACCTGCGCCTTCTCAAGGATAGTCAAGGGTTTATCTCTAGCCACTAACTGGTCGAATAACTTTTGTAGGCCTTGTAAGACTTCCACATTACTAGCATCATCATCTGAAGTCGCCTCAAATTGGGCCAACTTTTCCATCATTTCTGGCACAATGATAATTTGCATAATAGGTGCCATTTGACCATGTTGAGGGAGGTTCAATTTTACTTGTCCTTGAATAGCTTTTTGTACAAATTGGTAGAAAGACTTCCAGTCAATTTCTGCCTCGACATCGATTAAATCAGGATTAGCCATAACCCCTTCGCCATAAAATTCTATCAATAATGAGAAAATATCCACCAAATCATTTTCTAATTCTTCTTCATATAAAACGCCGATGATATAATTTCTAAAATCAACGACACTCTTTCTTTTCTTACGGGCAATCAGCAACAATTTAAGCGATTCACTCATTTCGCCCGCTTTAATACGCTGAATCGCTTCTTCAATATCTAATTTAAATGATCGTTCAAAATCATTATCTTGGTTTCTCATTATACGTCCTCTTAAATCTTATTTTCTGTTGGAAATGCAGGTTGTAAACGCCCTTCCTTCTAAGCCTATCTTATCACAATATCATATCCATGAAAATTTTTATCCAATAATTAAAAAAGAAGATGCGACCATAGGCCGCACCTTCCTTCAACAGTAGTTATTTTTTCAAGATGTCAGTTGACTAGAATTGATTAAAGCGTGCTTCTTTGGCAGCAATTAAATCTGCTTTTGACATGGCCAATTGCTGGTCAATTTCTTCCAAGACCATTTCTTTAATCAATTGTGCTTGAACATCGTGGTCTAAGGCCCTTTTCCCGTAATGCTCTGGGATAATTTGGTCGATAACCTTAAAATCCAGCAAGTCAGGCGCCGTGAATTTCATATATTCAGCAGCTTCAGGTACACGACTCGGGTCTTTCCATAAAATTGTTGCAAACCCTTCTGGCGATAAGACCGAATACATGGCATTCTCCATCATCCATACCTTATTTGAAACAGCTAGGGCTAACGCGCCACCAGACCCACCTTCACCCATTAAAATCGTGATAGTTGGTACAGTTAAGCCAGCCATTGTTTGCATAGATTCAGCAATGGCTTGTCCAATCCCCCGGTCTTCCGCTTCAACGTCACAAAAGGCGCCGGAAGTATTAACAATGGTAATCACCGGACGGTTGAATTTTTCAGCTTGTTCAAACAACCGAATGGCTTTACGGTAACCCTCAGCATGAGGCGACCCAAAGTTACGCTTGATATTTTCTTGAACCGAGTGGCCTTTTTCAGTTCCAACAATTGTAACTGCGCGGCCATTAATTTGTCCGACACCACCAACAATCGCGCCGTCATCACCATAACGACGGTCACCATGCATCTCATAAAAGACGTCACAGATTTTCTTAGCCAATTCAGACGTGGTTAATCGGTTGATATCACGTGAAGCTGTTACCACTTCTGCAGGGATTTTTTGCGTAATTTTCGCATTAGGTTGCTCAACGGTTTTTAATAATTGTTTCATACTAACTCTCAAATCGAGCACCTCCTTTAGCGACACCGTGCATTTGTAATAGCTCAGCAATTACGATTTTTTGGCGCCAACGTTCAACAATCATATCGATAAAACCGTGTTGCAGTTGGTGTTCAGCCGTTTGGAAACCTTCAGGCAATTGTTGTCTAATCGTCTGTTCAATTACCCGTTTACCAGCGAAACCGATTAAGGCCCCTGGTTCAGCAATGGTAATATCCCCTTCCATAGCAAACGATGCCGTTACACCACCAGTCGTTGGGTCAGTTAAGACGGGAATATATAATAAACCAGCTTTAGAATGATTTTGAACAGCAATGGAAATCTTAGCCATTTGCATTAAAGACAGTGTGCCTTCTTGCATCCGGGCACCACCAGAAGCGGTAAACAGGACGACTGGTAACTGGTGTTCAGTTGCATAGTTGAACAAGTTTTTAATTTTCTCACCTAAACCAGTCCCCATAGACCCCATCATGAAAAATGAGTCCATCACACCAATGGCAGTTCGGTAGCCGAAGATTTCGCCCACACCAGTTACGACAGCTTCGTCTAAACCAGTTGTAGCGCGCGCTTTTTCTTTCTTTTCCAGATACTTTGGAAAACCAAGAGGATCTTCATTGCGGCTATCCCTTAGTTGAAACATTTCAACAAAAGTGCCTTTGTCCACTACGTTTGCTAATCGCTCACTAGATGAAATTCTAAAGTGGTATTGGCAATGTGGACAGATTTTTTCAGCACCCAAGTCATCCGTTAGAATCGTTTGGTGACACTGCGGACATTTTTGCCACATGCCATCTGGCACGAAGGCTTGGTTATTTGGATCTGTAGGCAAGCTCGATTTTGCTTGATCTTCCTCTGGCATAGGAATATATGCTTTTCTGCGTTTTAATGCCATAATTCATCTACTTTCTTTCGTGCTAATTTATGCTTGATGACTCTTCGCCCATTCAGGTAAGAATTTAGCTTCCAGGTAATCATTGGTATAGTTCCCTTTTACAAAGGCCTCATCAAATAGTAGGTCGTATTGGAATTGTTGGTTTGTCGCCACACCCTTAATAGTCATTTCTGAAACCGCACGTAGCATACGGTTGATGGCTTGTGGACGATTATCACCATGCGTAATCAGTTTCGCTACCATAGAATCATAGTAAGGTGGCAACTTGTAGCCAGCATAAATACCAGAATCCACACGAATACCTAAACCACCCGCTGGAAAATGCGCAAAGTCAAACGTACCTGAAGATGGCATAAAGTTTTTCTCTGGCATTTCTGCATTGATCCGGCACTCCAAGGCATGACCAGTAAAGGTAATGTCTTTTTGTTCATAGGCTAAAGGTAAGCCAGAAGCAATCCGTAGCTGTTGAGCTACAATATCAACACCCGTAACCATTTCCGTAATTGGGTGTTCAACTTGAATACGCGTATTCATTTCCATGAAATAATAATTTTGATCTGCATCCACTAAAAACTCAATGGTACCAGCAGATTCATAATTTAATTGCTCAGCCGCTCGAACCGCTGCTTGAGTCACTTGGGCCCGCGTCTTTTCAGTAATAAAGGGACTTGGCGTCTCTTCAATCACCTTTTGATGGTTCCGTTGCATTGAACACTCACGTTCACCTAAATGGATGACGTTGCCGAATTTATCCCCTAAGATTTGAACCTCGATATGGTGGGCTGGGAAAATAACTTTCTCCATGTATAAACGGTCATCACCAAAAGCATTTTTTGCTTCACGTGATGCTTCATAGTATGCATCTGCGAAATGACTTTCTTCATGTACCATCCGCATCCCTTTACCACCACCACCAGAAGTTGCTTTCAATAAGACTGGATAGCCAACTTTTTTGGCAATCTCAATTCCAGCTCCAGGACTTTCCAAGATACCATCAGAACCAGGAACGGTCTGTACTTTGGCTGCATTCATGGTATCTCTAGCATTTTGCTTGTCCCCCATCAAGTCAATCACTTCTGGGCTTGGCCCGATAAACTCAATATTCATTTCTGCGCATAATTTGGCAAATTTGCTGTTTTCTGCTAGGAAACCAAAACCTGGGTGGATAGCTTGCACGTTCGTGACCACAGCTGCCGAAAGAATGGCTTGCATATTCAAATAAGAATCGACTGATTTTGGCCCTCCGATGCAGACTGCTTCGTCAGCCAATTTCACATGTAGGGCATCCTTATCAGCGGTTGAATACACAGCCACTGTTTCGATTCCCAATTCAATACATGTACGAATAATGCGGACGGCAATTTCGCCCCTATTCGCTATTAATACTTTATTAATCATCAAATACCTCTTATTCTATGCCGTTCGCCCTATTTCAGGTTGGACCAGCAAACTAGTCGACTTTATCTACGTTAGAAATGATAAAGGTCATTTCTGCTTCTGAACAAACCTCGCCATATTCATTACGGATAGTTCCTTTACCGATACCCATACGTTTCTTCAATTTCACAATTTCAACTGTGATTTCAAGTACGTCACCAGGTACAACGTTTTTACGGAATTTCACGTTGTTTAAACCAGCTAAATAAGCGATTTTATTTTTAAAGTCTGGTTGAGATAATAATGGAATTGAGCCCACTTGTGCCATTGTTTCTACTTGTAAAACACCAGGCATTACAGGGTTTCCTGGGAAGTGACCAACAAAGAATTCTTCGTTGATCGTCACGTTTTTACGGGCAACAACTTTTTCACCTGGGATAATTTCATCCACTCGGTCCACAAATGAGATTGGGAAACGGTTAGGGATGATTTCTTGTACCTGCATAGCTGTTAGAACAGGTTCTTTACGTTCTGCATATTCAGTCATTTTTTAATACTCCTTTAGAATAATTATTCGCTAATTTCAAATAATGGTTGGCCAAATTCAACAACTTGGCCGTCTTCAACTAAGACGTTCACGACTGTTCCAGAAATATCAGCTGGAATTTCGTTCATCACTTTCATCGCTTCAACGATACAAACAGTTTCACCAGCTTCAACGCTGTCGCCTACTTTCTTGAAGGCTGGTTGATCAGGGTTCTTAGCTAGATAAACAACACCAACTAAAGGACTGTCAATCGTTTTGCCAGCTGACGTAGCAGGTGCACTAGGTGTTGCTGCTGCTTCTGTGGCAGGCGCTATAGTTTCTTTACTCTTCGTCTCTTGGGCTACTGCAGGAGGTGTAGCTTCTGCGTTTGTGGTAGCTTGTTGATTCGCGCTTGTGCTTGCAGTGTGTTCAGTTTGTGTTTGGCGTTCTTTAATTTTTGAAATATATAAAGAATCCGCTTGTGTTTGGAATGAAAACTCTTGAATCGTAGACGAATCAATCTGGCTGATTAAATCTTTAATTTCTTCGTGTTTCAAGCCTTATTCACCAACCTTTTTAAAGGCAATAACTGTGTTGTGTCCACCAAAACCTAAAGTGTTGCTGACAACAACGTTTACTTCTTGTTCGCGTCCAACATTCGGTACGATATCTAAATCACATAATGGATCTGGATTCTTGTAGCCTAATGTAGCTGGAATAAATGAATCTTGGATAGCCATGATACTTGCAATGGCTTCAACAGCACCAGCAGCACCTAGTAAGTGACCAACTGATGATTTTGTAGAAGAAACTGGAATTTTATAAGCCAATTCTTCACCAAATGCACGTTTAATCGCAACTGTTTCAGAAGAATCATTTGCTGGGGTACTTGTACCGTGAGCATTTATGTAAGAAACTTCTTCTTTAGCGATGTTACCTTCTTCTAAAGCGTTTAACATCGCTTTCGCTGCACCAGAACCATCTTCAGATGGCGCAGTTAAGTGGTAAGCGTCTGAAGTAGAACCGTAACCACCAATTTCAGCATAGATGTTTGCGCCACGAGCTTGCGCTGATTCTAAGGATTCTAATACCAAGATACCAGCACCTTCACCCATCACAAAACCATTACGGTCCTTATCGAATGGGATTGAAGCGCGGTTTGGATCAGTTGAATCACTTGTCGCTGTTAGGTTGTCGAAACCACCTAAACCGATTTCGTTAATCGCACCTTCAGCACCACCAGCAATCATGACATCTGCATAACCATGTTTAATATAACGGAAAGCTTCACCAATGGCATTGTTAGCAGAAGCACAAGCTGTAACCATAGTTAAAGCTGGCCCTTTTAAGCCAAAGTGCATAGAGATATTGGCAGCACCCATATTTGAAATAGAAACAGGTACGAATAAAGGATTCACTCGTTTGATCCCTTTATCTTGCATTTTTAACACACCTTTTTCGATTTCTTGAATACCACCGATACCAGTACCTAAGTAAACCCCGATACGGTCAACGTCAGCATTTTCAACGTCTAGATTCGCGTCCGCAACAGCTTCGATGGCTGCAGCTACTGCGTATTGACTGTATAAGTCCATACGTTTTGCTTCTTTACGGTCCATGAAATCTTTTGGATTGAAGTCTTTTACTTCAGCCACTAATTTCGCATTTAAATCTTTGGCATCAAATTTTGTGATTGGCCCAAAGCCGTGCTCGCCGGCTTTTAAATTGGTCCAAAATGTTTTTGCGTCATTTCCGATAGGTGTAATAGCACCCATACCTGTTACGACTACTCTATTTGTCATATTTATTGCCTCCTAATTCATATACAAGCCACCGTTGACATCAAGCGTTGTACCTGTGATATAGCTTTGGTTAGCTAAGAAGTACACGGCTTCAGCGATGTCCGATGGTTGTCCAAGTTTCTGTAAAGGAATATTTTCCAGCATAGCCGTTTTGGCTTTTTCTGGAATTTCATCTGTCATTTCTGTTTCAATGTAGCCTGGTGCAATGGCATTAACTGTGACACCACGCATACCTAATTCACGTGCTGCAGCCTTCGTTAAACCAAGAATCCCCGCTTTTGAAGCTGCATAGTTAGCTTGACCAACGTTACCCATTTGACCAATCACTGATGCAATATTAATAATGGCACCTTGACGTTGCTTCATCATTAGTTTGCTAGCTGCTTGAATGAAATTGAATGTCCCTTTTAAGTTAATATCGATCACTGCATCGAAATCTGCTTCTTTCATACGCATTAGTAGCGTGTCGCGGGTAATACCAGCATTATTCACTAATACATCGATGGTTTGGAAATTTGCTTTGATGAAAGTCATGATTTCTTTGGCAAAATCGGTATCCGTTACGTCACCCTTGAAATCCTTCACAACAACATTTTTGCTTTCTAAAGCCTGGATATGGTTTTCAGTAGAACCAGAGCGGGAAACAATGACAATATTGTATCCTTGGTCTGCAAACTTGTGAGCGATGCTTGCACCAATACCACGGCTACCGCCTGTGATAAGGGCTGTTTTCTTTAATTCTTGTGTATTCTCAGTCATAGCTTATCCTTTCAATCCTGCGATAGTTGCCTGCAGGGTTTCTTCGTCTTCAACTCGGTAAACCTTAATCTCTTTATTGATTTGTTTCATAAATGAAGACAAGGTTTTACCAGGGCCAATTTCAATGACCGTATCTACCTCTTGTTCAATTAAGTATTCAATTGAATCTGACCATTTAACTGGCTTCATCACTTGTTGGATTAACAAGTCTTTTACTTGTCCATCCTGGTGCGCTGTAGCTGTTGTATTTGAAATAACCGGTACTCTTTGTGGCTTAAAATCAAATTTGTCTAAATAATCAGCTAATTGGTCACTTGCTTGTGATAATAAGGCCGTGTGGAAAGGACCAGAAACGTTTAATTCCACCATTTTCTTCACGCCTGCTTCAGTCAACTTAGCAACTGCAGTATCTACTGCCGAAGCGTCACCACCGATTACGATTTGTTTTGGTGTATTGTAGTTTGCTGGTGCAACGTATTGACCAGAAGCTTCGCGCACTTGCTGGCAAATCTCTTCTATTAAAGCGCGTTCAGCTTTCATCACGGCTACCATTTTGCCGGCACCTGCAGGCGCAGATGCTTGCATAAAACGACCACGATGGCTCACTAAATCAACCGCATCTTCAAAGGACAATACGCCCGCTTCAACAAGGGCTGTGTACTCGCCTAAGCTTAATCCAGCTAGGTAGTCGGCTGTAATGCCTGCCTCCCTTAGAAGGGCTGTAAAGGCTGTTGATACGGTTAAAATAGCGGGTTGTGTGTATTCTGTTTGATTTAATTCTGTATCTTCTTGAAAGCATAGGTCTTTCATTGAATAGCCTAGAACTTCTGAGGCTTTGTCAAAGTAAGTTGCAATCTCAGGATGATGGTTGAGTAAGTCTTGCCCCATCCCTGTATACTGTGCGCCTTGACCAGCGTATAAAAAAGCTATTGCCATGTTCGTCTCCTCTTAATAGAAAAGCAGTGAAATGCACAAACCATCCCACTGCTCACATATGTCAATTTAATTCTCAGCTTTAAAGCCATTCACTTGCTCGAGCAGCAATTGTTTCTTTACATTCCGTCATATATGATTGAATAATTTCTGAAACTGATTCACGTTTATCCACTAATCCGGCAATTTGGCCGGCCATAAATGAACCCGTGTCTAAATTCCCTTCAACAACAGCTCGACGTAAAGCACCTGATCCAAGCGCTTCAAGTCTGTCCCAATCAGGATTAGCCTTACTTGCTTCTTCTTTTTCTACTTTAAGATATTCTTTGGTCAATTTGTTCCGTAATACACGGACTGGATGGCCAGTAGATTCGCCAGTTAATACAGTGTCGATATCTTTTGCCTTAATGATACGCTCTTTAAAGTTATCATGGGCATTTGATTCATCTGCAACAACAAAACGTGTCCCTACTTGAATACCAACCGCACCTAACATAAGTGCTGCTGCCATTCCTCGACCGTCACCAATACCACCAGCCGCAATGACTGGGATATCCAAAGCTTTTGTTACTTGTGGTAATAAAGCCATGGTAGTTTGTCGCCCCACGTGACCACCTGATTCCATCCCCTCAACAATCACCCCATGCACGCCTTCACGTTCCATACGTTTTGCAAGTCCGACAGAAGCGACCACTGGAATGACTGAAATACCCGCTGCGTTGAATCTATCCATATATTTACCTGGAGATCCAGCACCAGTTGTAATTGTCTTCACACCAGATTGACAGATGTAATCCACCACTTCCTCGACATGTTCATTTAACAACATGACATTTACAGCGAATGGTTTATCTGTTAATTGTTGCATCTTTTCGACTTTGGCTTGTACTACGTCTACACGGTCATGTCCAGTACCAATTACACCAAGCCCCCCAGCATTGGAAACTGCTGATGCTAAATCCGCATCGGCAACCCAAGCCATAGCACCTTGGATAATTGGGTATTCAACACCTATGCGTTCCCAAAAATCTGTTTTCACTAAAGGATTACTTCCTCTCTTAATCGACTAGTTTGTAGGCAGAAATTATTTGTTTGCTTCTACGTAGTCAACTAAATCTTGAACAGTGTTAATTTTTTCTTCATCTTCAATTTCGATATCGAATTCGTCTTCGATGTCATTAATGATTTGGAATAAGTCTAAAGAGTCAGCGTCAATATCTTCACGAATATTTGTAGTTGCTTTCACTTCGCCAGCCTCTAAGTCTAATTGTTCAGTGATTAATTCTTGGATTTTTTCAAAAGTTGTCATTATTTTATATTCCTCCATAATTTGCGTAATCATATATTAGGTCACTTATCCCTATAAAAAGGATATCGATTTATGAATACGATAAAGTTTAATTTTGTTTGACATGTAATAAAGTCAATAACGAGATATTAAATTATATATATAACTTTGTCAACTAGTTATCGAAACTAGTTTATTCATTTTTAAGAAACAAATCCGTTGTAAGCGCTACGAAACTTGTATTCAAGCCTTTAAGATTATGGCAGGCGCTTAAAAACTTGATTTTTTGTGAAACAAAAATTGTATTTTGACTATTTATTCTAATGATTTGATGGTAATCGGATGGTTACTTGCTCTAGAAAATAAACTGGGATTTTCTTACTATCATCAGCTTTAAAAAATACTGCTATCTATAAAGGACAAGAAGATAGAAGATTCTTTCACGCAAAAGTCTAGGTAGCTTTTCTAGTAAAGAACTAAATACGTAAAAAAGCTCTAAGACAAAAAAATGTTTGTCTTAGAGCCTTTAAAATCCCTGTTGTTATTTCAATATTCTCTAGTATATTATTGGTTGCTTACAAGGCAATCAACTGGCCTTATTTAGATGGCAAACAAACTACCTATTGCCTCAAAGGCAAAATGGAGGAAAAGCTGCACCAGAATAATCATCACAACAAATTTTTGTTGCGGATTTTTGCTAAGAAAATCTTTCTGATAGAATAGATGACCAGTACAGATATACGATATAAAAGCAGTGATATGCTCACTGGCGAAAGGTTGACCTTGTGAATTGGTTACCCATACAGCTGATAAAATGATAAGCAGGATATAAGGCAATAACAATAATATAAAATAAATTTTTCTTTTACAGCCAAAGTTCTTACCATTATCCCCTCGTAAAATTTTATCCGGATTTTTGCTAAATTGCTATTTCTATTAGCCAGTCACCTAACTTATAGAAATATAGATAGTAAACAGAAAACTTTATATACCCATTACATCACATATGCGTCATCATTTTAGTGATGGTCATTGGACAAAAAAAAAAGAAAAAGCCGAGATTTTCACCCCGACTCTCTTTCTTACTATTTATACGTGTATGTATTAGCTAGAAGGCACTTTAACATACTCATCGATGTCTTTAAAATTGACAATTGTTTTTGATTCGCAAATTTCTCGCATCTCTTCATCAGAATAATCCCAATAAATTTTAACAACTGCTGAGTTTGTTAATAATTTTTCAATTCTTCCTACCATGTTGCGTTCACGGAAGGTGAAGCGTATTTCGTCTCCTATATCTGGTCGTACAGACTCTTTTACAGTATTAATAACTTCTACTGCCTCATCGTAGGGTAAATCTAGTAATGATGCAATTCTCGACTTACTTGTACCACGACGTAATTCAGTTCCAACTAGTTCTTGCATTTCATCTGTGACTTTAATACTCATATATAGCCTCCTAGTTAACCATGCGCCTTCTAATCACCATTGTACCATATTTTGTATTTTAATAATAATTTAAAGGCTTACCCGTTGAAAAATGGCATTATATCTGGTTTTTTTCTAAGTAAAAGTATTTTGTGGCCTCGCGCCAGGTTAAGTTAGATAAGTCACTCTCATGGTTTTTTAAGAAATTTTCCACCCAATTTTGGTTGGTTTTCGCATAATCACGCAAGATCCAACCCATTCCCTTATTGATAAAAAATTCATCTGTATGCAAGCAATTTTCACAAGTTTCAGCTAATAAAACAGTATCTGTTTGCCCCTTCATCCCCAGTTGATGGATCATTGAAGTCCGCTTCAACCAGATATTATCCGATGAGCTCCACGCCACCATTTCCGACTTCAAATCAGGATTCTTATGGACTAAATAACCGATTGTTTTAACCAAGGCATCCACCGAATCCCACCACGATTTTTGGACAATCAATGTTTTTAATCTAGGTAAATCATCCGGCTGCAAATATTTCTTCATTTCTTTCAAATAATCACAAACAATATATTGAAATTCTCTTTCGGAAAATGACCAAAATTCGTCAACAAAAGCCCAGTCAATGATTGCTTGATTAGGATTTTCCATGAAGCGCAACTTTGCTTCTGCCTTCGCTTTCTTTAGGTAGGGTTTAAAAATATCCCGGCGCGTTTGGCTTTTGATACCAAGAAATGGAAACTGGTTACGTTGGTACTTGGCCATCGGTTCAGCATCATCGCTTGCATGATCATACATTTCTTCAATTAAGTACTGCCAATTCACCATCGAATTCTCCCTATTGAATTTCCGCTAACAAGCTCACCAATTGGTCTTTAAATCCTTGGCTAGAAATCCTCTCTGCAACTCGGCAATTCGGCGCACGTTTGAATTCCTCTTCCCAGTCCACAATGTTGTAGCCACGGGCAAATTGACCTTGTGTTTCAACATCCACGTAATATTCAGTCGCTTGAAGCATCAATTCTGGTACCGCAGCAACTGCAACCAATAATGAGTCTGTACAAGTAATCCCGTCGATTCCTCGTTTTGCCAGTTCAAACTCACGGACAAACATATTAATATCTAAGAAGAATTTTGAACCTTTTGTATTTAAAGCTTGAATTTCTTCAATATCTTCTTCATACATAACACCAAAGTCTAAAGAAGCATCCCAAGTAACCATGGTTTTTGCTGTTGATGCATTTAAAACGATCCTAGCCGCCTCAGGGTCCACATAGAAGTTATATTCAGCCGAAACATTCATATTCCCTAAGCGGTTGTTTACCCCACCCATAATCCAAATATGCTTGATATCCGCTGCAATCTCTGGTGCCTTCTTAATAGCCATCGCGATATTGGTTAATGGCGCTAAAGCTAGTATTTCAATTTCCCCTGGATTTGCTTTAATTGTATCAATAATAAAGTCTACGGCATGGTCATTTTCTGGTTCTTGCTGAGGTTTTGGAAAAACAGCATCCCCCATACCATTGCCACCTTGAATTTCCTCAACCGTATCGTGTTTCGCGTTAGGTAGGGCAATCATGGGACTTTGGTAACCCCTATAAACAGGGACCTTGTAACCAGGATTATAGGTTTCAATAGTGGTCAAGGCATTCTCAACCTCTTGGTCAAAAGCTACATTTCCAGCAACAATTGTCACACCTTCAACCTTAAAATACTTCAAAGCCATCAAAATCGCTGTTGTATCGTCCCCAGCTGTATCTGAATCAATAATTACTCTTCTCATCCGTAAACCTCCTAATATATTTCACTTCTCTATCTCAAATTATAGCCTATATGATGAGATGAAGATAACTCTAATTGAAAAATTAGCTCAATTTAGCATTATATATGATGCATCAATTTACTATATAAAGAAAAGAGCCCTCAAATGAGACTTTGAGGACTTCTTTGATATATTGATGGAGTTGAGGGGAGTCATCCAAGCCCCTTCACATCAACGTTTGTAGTCCTATAGTATGGTTTTTGTAATGGTTTTGACTAAATTTCACGCATACGCCTATGTTTTATATCGTTTAATTTAGTAATCTTTTTTTCCGGGGATATATTTTCCACAGACTATTCGAATATAACTTCTTTCACAATAC
>JAEZWY010000233.1 GCA_023442905.1 Bacillota bacterium
GTAGTAAATTGAGTGGTTTTGACCTTGATAAAGTGTGATAAGTCCAGTTTTTATGCGGATAACTAGATTTTTATGCTATTTTTATTTATAAAAAGCAAAGAATAAACAAAATTAGATTTATTCTCATTTTTATTGGAAATAAACTACCCTTTTTCTCATAAATAGTGTTAAACTAATAGTATATTAATGGATCGTGAGAGGCGTTTATTTGCTTAGATGAACAATATCCAAACCAACACGAATTTCATATAAACATGATTTGAAAGGATGAGTAGCATGACAGTAGATATCAAATGGGAAGAATTAGGTTTTGAATATATAAACTTACCATACCGTTGGCGTGCCTATTGGAAAGATGGCGAATGGTATAAAAGTGGTTTGGAAACTGAAAATACGATCCAGATTGAAGAAGGGGCGCCTATTTTACACTACGGACAAGGTGCTTTTGAAGGATTGAAGGCTTTCAAAACAAAAGAAGGCGATATCCAAATCTTTCGTCCTGACCAAAATGCGAAACGTTTAAATGCATCGGCAGCCCGTTTAGTGATGCCTGAAGTACCAGAAGAAGAATTTATTCATGCGGTTAAAGAAGTGGTTAAAGCAAATGCTGAATATGTGCCACCATATGGTACAGGTGCATCATTCTATCTACGACCAACTTTAATTGGCGTAGGGGATAATATTGGTGTGCATGCAGCAAAAGAATATATCTTCACAGTATTTGCCATGCCAGTGGGCCCTTACTTTAAAGGTGGTATGGTTCCAACAGCCTTTACAACATCTGAATTTGACCGTGCAGCACCTCATGGTACAGGAGCAGCAAAGGTTGGTGGAAACTATGCGGGTAGTTTACAGCCAGGAATTGAAGCCAAAGAACAAGGATACTCTGACGTTGTATATTTAGATCCGGCTACACATACGAAAATTGAAGAAGTAGGTTCCGCTAACTTCTTTGGTATTGAAAAAGATACCAATAAATTTGTGACCCCTAAGTCACCTTCAATCTTACCGTCAATCACTAAATACTCATTACTTTGGTTAGCTGAACATCGTTTAGGCTTAGAAGTTGAAGAGGGTGATGTGTATATTGATGATTTAGACCGCTTTAGCGAAGCAGGCGCATGTGGTACAGCGGCTGTAATTTCGCCAGTATCATTTATTACCCATAACGACCATAAACATGTATTCTATTCAGAAACTGAAGTAGGCCCAATCACTAAAAAATTGTATGATGAATTTGTGGGCATCCAAAATGGTGACGTTGAAGCACCTGAAGGCTGGATTCTTAAAGTTTAAGATAAGGCCAGAACAATTAAAAGCGATTAGCTTAATAGATAAAAATGAATAGTTTGTTTGCTTTTTAATGAAAATATTAAAAGGCATGAAAGGGTAGTTAAATCCCTTTCATGCCTTTTTTGGTATGCAAAAAGCACCAGGTTAACCTGATGCTTGTTATTTTTTAGATAACATCCATGTCTGGAAGTGGGTTTGTTGGGAAGTGATTGAAGTCATAGGTTGCTAATTCATTGATGTCAGTCATGAAGTAAGTACCGCCACGCGCAATCATTAAGTTTAATTCTTTATCTTCTAAACCATTTTCACTTAATAAGACAACAATAGCTGGTTTGTGCATAGCACGCATAAAACCTAACTCAAAGGCTGTACCGTCATCAACATTTTCAACGTCATATAAGAAAACACCAGCGTCTGCAGTATTCATTGCAGATAGGTCGTTTTGGTAGGTCGCTACTTGCCATTCGAATGAACCAAAAATACCTTCTGGATCACGGTCAAAAGATGTATCTTTATATTGGTGATCAAATGGGAAATGAACAACACCAACAGTAGGGTTTGCATTTAAGGCTTTTGTCGCTTCCTCTACACGACGAACTTGGTCAGGGTTGAAGAAAGGCGTTGCTAGATATAATTTAGTGCTTGCTGAAGTATCTTTACGTTTATCCAATGATATAACCTCTTTCTTAAATTCAAAATGACTTGCTAATTATATTCTACAATAAATAATACGAATTGTTTAAATATTTCCTTGCCACTCAGCCATAAATTGGTCAAGAAATTGTCGCATAAAAAGTGTGCGTTCATGTGCAATCTCTTTACCAGCTTCTGTATTCATAGAATGTTCTAGTTTAAGTAGCTTTTCATAAAAATGGTTAATCGCAGTTGAAGGATGGTTGCGGTAATCATCCTTATTTTTCACATCAATCACAGGGATTTTTGGATTATAGATTTCGTTATTAGCGTGACCGCCGTAGGCAAAGGTGCGAGCAATACCAATTGCACCAAGGGCATCAATTCGGTCTGCATCCTGAACGTACTGGCCTTCCACCGACAAATCATATTGGGTGGTTAAGTTTTTTGAGTAGGACATATGTTGAATAGTATAAAGAATATTTTCTCGACTAGCTGGCGAAAGATATAACTCATCTAAAAGTTGTTCAACTTCCATTTGACTAAAAATAATATCCGAAACTAGCTTGTCATCAATTGTATCATGTAAATACGCAGCGGCTTCAATGATGATCAAAGCCTCAGTATTACTTTCACCATAATCTGCTATATACAGGGTTTTAGCAAGTTTAGCAACTCGATCTGCATGCCAGTAATCATGACCAGTGGGGTCAAACGCCATGCGTTCTCTTGCAAATTCTTGAATTTTTTTAAGTCGTATTACCATTTCCATTTGCCCATCTCCTTAAACAAACAGTATTCTATTTAAATGTGTCGGCAGTCACAATATCATTTTCAATCATAAAGTCTTTAATATCTTGAATTAAGACATTTTGATGGTGGGGGTACTTGACCAAGTCGTATTTTTCCATATCAATGAACATCACTTTAGATTGATTATAGTGATTTTCCACCCAATCATCATAACCAGACCATAAGCGGTGGTAATAGTTGGTGAGTTCCTCTCCTTGTTCAAAATCACGTCCACGGTTTTCGATGCGAGTCATCACTGTTTCAAAAGAGCCATGCAGATACAACATTAAATCAGGATGCTTGCGCGGGATTTCAGCTAATTCTTCCATCATATTATGGGATAAGTTTTCATAAATTGAAAACTCTTCTTCACTAATACGGCCAATGTCTGTATTCACTCTGGCAAAGTACCAATCTTCAAAAATAGATCGGTCTAAAACTGACTTATCTTCTCTAGAAGCTTGCTTAATTGTTTTAAATCGTGAATTCAAAAAATCCAATTGTGTTAAAAAAGGATACCGCTTCAACAATTGCTCTTCTGGACTAGCTTTATAAAAATAAGGCAACATAACGTTATCCTCTACCGATTCGTAGAAGGGTTTAAAGTCTAATTCATCTCTGATTAAGTTTGTAACGGTGGTTTTACCTAGGCCAATCATCCCACCAACGGTTATCATTGTCATTGTGTAACTCCTAACTTTTTAAAAAATGGTAAATTTTTAAATGAAATGGTTTATCTAAAAATTCATTCTATACCTATCTCAGAATAAAAGGTCATTTGATATTTGTAAACCGATAAAATGATTACTTATATGGCAAGCCGTCATCATTTGTCCAAAGTACAAGCTCATTCTTTTGAAGACTCGCTGGGACATCAATAATTCGTTGGTTGCGACTTCCTCTAAACTGTAAAGTTAGATCCATTTGATCTTGTAGGAAACGACCATCAACCAACACATCGATTAAGTCTAAGAGGGCAAGTTTATCTTCTGAATCGACTAGTAACTCTTCAAAGGTATAACCTGACCAGCACCAAATATCTTTACTGTGCCCATAGTGGTCACGTAAAGCTTGGCATAGCGGTAGTAAGACATTAGTGTTTAGCATAGGTTCCCCACCTAATAAGGTCAAACCTTGGCAGTAACTAGCCCCAATATCTTCCAAAATTTGATTTTGTAGTGCTTCAGTGTAATCAATTCCGTAGTTGAAATTCTGTACAACCCGGTTGTAGCAGCCTGGACAAGCAAAGAGACAACCACTGACGTAAATGGAACAACGAACACCTTCGCCATCCACAAAGTTATAAGCTTTGTAGTCAGCGATTTTTCCTCTAGACCAATCTTTTGCTAACCATTCTTTTGGCTTTGGGTTGTTGGGGGATTTGGGTGCGCGCTGGGCTCTTCTAGCTAACCTCTTCTGAATTAATTCGGCTCGTTTAATATCTTCTTCACTAAGAAAGTCTTCAGGTCGCGCCTCTTGCTTGTCTTCCACCATAGACCGTTCGGTATATTTTTTAGGAATTAAGGATTTTTCCGTCTGTTTGGCATTTGCATCCTTATGGTTGGTTGTCAATCTGATCACCCCATACTGGTTCATTGTAGACAATGGCATCTTCTCCGTCCGCTTCAAATGAGGTATTTACGCGACTTTGAGAGAGATGTTTTGTCCGAGATGAAATTTCTTTATGTCGTCCGTGTACCATTGGTCGTTGCTGTGGATTACCGAGGTAACCACAAGTCCGTTTTACGACATCGCAGGTTTTAGGGTTATTATTACCACATTGTGGGCATTTAAAGCCGCGGTCAGTTGGTTCAAAATCACCATCAAAACCACATTCATAGCAGTGGTCAATTGGGGTGTTAGTTCCTAGATAGCCCACCCGGTCATAGGCGAAATCCCACACAGCTTCAAGCGCTTTAGGATTTTGTCTCATATTTGGGTACTCACAGTAGTGAATGAAACCACCACTTACATATTGTGGATAGTCTTTTTCAAATTCAAGTTTTTCAAACGGCGTAGGGGATTTGCGGACGTCATAGTGAAATGAGTTTGTATAGTATTCTTTATCCGTAATATCCGAGATTGGCCCAAATTTTTCAAGGTCTAATTCGCAAAAACGATCAGTCAGACTTTCAGCTGGTGTTGAATAGATACTAAAGTGGTAGCCGTAGGTATCTCCTAGATGATCAGCTTTTTGCTTCATCATTTTCAAAACAGACAGGGTAAAGTCCTTAGCGTCAGGATTTGACTCCCAATTAGGGCCATAAAAAGCTGTACCGATCTCATATAAACCGATATATCCCATTGATATGGTAGACCGTTTCTGATTAAATAATAGGTCGACTGGCTCATCCTCATTTAACCTTTTACCAAAGGCACCGTGCATATATAAAATCGGTGCGTTTTCTGGCTTAGCTTCCTTTACCCGATTGATACGGAATAAAAGCGCATCCGCCATAATATCTAGCCGTTCATCTAATATGCTAAAGAATCGTGCTTGGTTGCCTTTAGCTTCAAGTGCAATCCGCGGTAAGTTTAAACTGACCACGCCAAGATTCATCCGGCCACTATTCACTTCTTGCCCATGCTTATCTCGCCAAGCTTGTAAGAAAGACCGACAACCCATGGGTGCTTTGAAAGAGCCTGTTAATTCAACAATTTTGTCATACATTAAGACATCCGGGTACATTCTTTGCGTCGCACAAGTCAGTGCTAATTGCTTGATATCGTAATTAGGATCTTTAGGTTCAAGGTTTACCCCTCGTTTAAGGGTGAAGACCAACTTAGGAAAAATGGCAGTCCTTTTTTCCTTGCCTAGTCCTTCGATACGAATATCAAAAATGGCTTTTTGAATTTCTCGCTCATACCAAGAAGTCCCTAAACCAAAGCCAAAGGTTGTAAAGGGTGTCTGACCTTGAGAAGTATATAAAGTATTGATTTCGTACTCTAGACTTTGGATTGCATCGTGGATATCTTTTTTCGTACGAGACTTTGCGAAGGCCTCTTGTTTTTTGGTACCATCGATCCATTCTCTAGCAATAGCGAGATTCTTTTTATAATTCATTTCTGCATAAGGCGCTAAGACTTCGTCTATGCGGTCAACAGTCGTACCACCGTATTGACTAGATGCAACATTGGCAATAATTTGAGCCGTTTGAGCTGCTGCTGTTTGAATGGATTTTGGTGATGCCACTTCGGCGTTACCAATCTTAAAGCCATTACTAAACATATTTTCTAGGTCAATCAATGAACAGTTTGTCATTGGTGCGTACGGATTATAGTCCAAGTCATGGATATGGATATCCCCTTTTAAGTGCGCATTAGCGACATGTTTGGGTAGCATTTTAAGGCCGATAGCTTTCGACACGATACCTGCTGTTAAGTCACGTTGGGTATTAAAGACCTTACTATCCTTATTAGCATTTTCGTTCACCACATCCTGTGCTTTATTGATAAGCCCTTGCATACGAGACTGGATGTTCGTCGCATTAGCAAACCTTTCTTCAGCCACTTGTCTGTTTGCTAGATAGGTCTCTGCTATATGGTTGAAATTTTGATCTTGTAAAACTTGCACTAACTGGTGATGAATAGTGGTCACCTCTATGGCGTCATTAGGGTTCGCTTTTTGAATATCGGCTAAATTTGCCAATACTTGGTGCAATATCAGGTCGGTATCAGCTGTTTCAGCTTGTTTACTTTGACTCGCTTTTATAATGGATTGTTGTAATTTGTCGACATCAAAAGCGACCGTTCGACCATCACGTTTGTGTACTTTTACTTTGTCAAAGCTATCTTGGTGTAATGTTTCTTGAACTGCTTGTGCCATGAATAGTGCCTCCTTACTATAACATGATAAATAAGTTTAGACACAACATATAGTGTCATTATCAAAAGATTTTATCATATATAGTGTTCCATACAAGGGTAATCGAAAATGGTGCATGGGTCAAAAAGTAAAAATGAAGAAAAATAAACAATTAATGTATGATTTTAAAAAGCGAAAAATAAAAACGGTCAAAAAACCACCATGACTGATTAAAGAATGGTGGTATTGACCGAATAGTTTATTTAAATGACCTGAGTTCAAACTAGTCATCTTTTGAATTAAAAAAAGTGCTTTTCTGTATTTGCTAAATTTCGGTAGTCTTGAATATCTAAGACAGCCTCTACTACCCCACGGAATTGATCTTGATCATCAAAAGTGGCTAGGTATTCGATATATGCAAAAAAATTAGGGCTAGAAAAGCGCATTGGCTGAATAATCAGACGAGCATTTTTTAAATCATCTAAAAGTTGCGCAATCTTTGGCCATAAGCGTGGTGGATGACAAAACTCAATGTCACGACCGATTTCCAAAGGTGAGCGTTTGAAAATCATCTGATCATAAGGCACCACGTGGTTGAAATATCTAAAGCAGAAGTTTTCGTCTAAATAGGTAATTTCAAAAGGCAAGGCGTTCATTAAACTGGTGAACTCAGCAAGGGATAGATAGCCATTTTCCAAGTCTAATGGTTGATCAATGGCCACTTGGTCTGGTCTAGTGAGCAGTTGATTGTGGTGACTATACCAATCAACCTGTACATATCCATCGGAAAATTGTATCGTTTCACTTTGTTTGCTAGTGAGATTTTCTTCGAGTCGTACTAAAGCTGTCAATTTTTTGTTTTTTAAATCTGCTTCATTTGGTCCTTTAACAGAACGGTCTGTGCCTGGGGCGATGTCAATAAACCGTTGGATATCCTGGACGCATTCGAGGATACCTAAGAATTGATGATGATCATCGAACAGTGGTTGATATGTCACATAAATCATTGCAGTACCCTTAGCGCTTATTTCTTGGAACCAGTAGGACACAGCCTTTTCTTGACCAGATTTTAGTTTTTCAAAAACTGGGTGAATTGTCTTCCAAACACTGGCTGGAAAAAGCGTCCGTGCAGCCATCCCTAGCTGACAATCTTCACGATATTGAAAGGGGAAACCCGTCTTATCCTGACAGGGCAGGGTGTAATTTGTGTATTGAATATGTCCTGCTGAATTGATAAAGGTAAGGGTGACTGGTATCCGGTCTAAGATAATCCGCATTTGGTTGATAGATAAGAATCCATCGCCAACAGGGAGTAGCATGTCAGGGTCAATAATCGCTTGCTGTTGGCTTTCAGCGTTTTGTGATTCGGGTTTCCCTTCCCAGCTGATGAGCATAGCGCCATCAGGAAAACTGATTCTTTGACTTTCAATAATGGTTTTACGTGGCTGGTCTACATTTTTGGTAAGTGGTGTAGTGTCTTCATGCTGGTCATCATCTTTTTCATCTGAACTTGTCCATGTGCTTGTAGGTCGGATAATCGCAAATCCGTAAATATCACTTTGTTCACTAACCTTGGCCCAATCCTGACTAGACAAACTTTCGGCTAGAATATTCATAAGAATAGCTTCCTCTTTAAAAATCATCTCCTTAAATTCATGTTCAAAATCTGCAAAAGCTAACTTTACTATCGTTAATCTTTCTGTAAAATCTGTACTTCTTAATAAATCAACTTGCTTTAAAGCTGCTTGAAATAGGTCACGAATCTCATCATCTTTGGCCCACATAACTTTGGGTGGCGCATGATAACCGTATTTTTCAAGCAGTGGAAAGAAAACCCGTTCTTTACGAGTATAGTGGTGTTCAAATTGCCCTAAGAGTTGGTATTGCCGCTTCAGGCCGTCTGTAAAGTCTAAGCGACTAGGATCATCTTCGTTTAAGGCTTCTAAGGCTTTAAAAATATTGTTGATTCGGTTAATGCAGGCTCTAAAGGCCATGTTTTCAGCTTTAAATACCTGAACGGGATGATTTTCTTGTTCGATTTCTACAGCTGAATGACCTGTTACTTGGTCTTCAAACATGCGGGCATGTACGTTACACAATTTCAAGACATCTTCAAAGGTGATGTCATTATCGTCTTCGTAGATAATTTTTTGCTCCATCATGGCGATTTCAATGGCCGAAACACCGGAAAAGTGCTGGTTAAATGCTTCTTGTAAACTGTTAGGGTCTACGCCATGATGAAGTTGCGTCAACATGTCAGTAAGCACCTGTAATCGTTGTTTTTCTTGGTTAGTATGCTTCTTTTTCATTATTTTTCTTTACTCCAATTGGTTGATAGCCATTGTAAATCAGTTGTTGGCAGATAAATGCTACGGAGACACCTGCAATTTTAGCACCGCGATTAAGGGTCACCAATTGGCCGATAGATTGGCGTAAGATTGGGTCTTCCAAAGGGGTAAAACCAATTTCAACTAATAAAGCTAATAGGTCGGGATGGTCGTCGATGAGCGTTTTGACAGGTTGGTTAAAGTCAATAGTGAAATTATCGATAGGGTTCATATGCAATCACTTATCCTTTTATACTTTTGAGTAGTTGGTTAAATAGCACTACTACTTGAGAAGAATAGTAAAGTTTCTGAGCTTTGAAAGCAATAAACCTAAGGATGTAGATTTATCTTAATACAATATTGTATACGAATTAAAATGAGATCATCCTTTCTTTGACCCTTGAAGAGCTAGCTAGCTAAAGTGGTAGTTAACGCAAAGGAAGGAGTGAAGAGATGTCCGTATCAGCAAACACATATGGGATTGTTTTTAAAGGAGAGGCTGTGAACCACCAAAAGGACATAATGGCGCAATTACTCGAGGTTATTGACCCAGAGTTAGGGATTGATTTTCCAAATTTAGGTTTAATTTATGAAATAGATCTAAATCTCACAGGTGAGTGTACTGTAGTGATGACCCTTACGACACCAGCTTGTCCATTAGTATTTGTGATTGAAAAGGACTTTCAGGAAAAACTGAGTCAAATAGCTATCATAAAGGCAGTGACTGTTACGATTACATTCGATCCTGTTTGGTCAATCCAACGACTAAGTCCTTTTGCCTGTGTCTGCCTAGGTATGCCGATTCAAGGATAAAAAGCACTAGGACTGCATGAAATGCCTCATTTTATGGTGGGATAGATAAACTTATCTGAATACGCTCTATTACAGTAATAAAATTCGAAAAACATACTTAAATTGTTTTTAAACAGCTCAACCTGGAAAAAAGTATTCTTGATTGACGCATGATTATTTGCATTTTCAAAATAAGACAATTATACTTAAATCAAATATAGTTTACAAACGTAAACAAATATAATTATCATGCAGTAGGAGGTAGGAAATAATGAATAAAGAAAATAAGACAAGACATCATCAGGATATGCACCATGATCACGACCATGAACATATGAATCACGGAGAGCATAACCATGATCATAGTGGCCACGGTGCTCATCATGGACATGACGGACACGGCGCTCATATGATGGCTGATTTTAAGCATCGTTTCTGGGTAGTTTTGGTATTATCTATCCCATTGGCGATTATTGCACCTATGCTGATGCACTTGTTTGGTTACCATATTGATTTTCCGGGCCAAGGGCTTTTAGAGTTTGGTCTTGCTACTATTGTATTCTTTTACGGAGGTAAACCCTTCTTAAGTCATGCTTGGCATGAATTGAAATCAGGGGTTCCGGGTATGATGATGCTGATTTCTCTAGCGATTGTCGCAGCTTATGTCTATTCGGTTTTAACCACCTTCTTCATTAGTGGAATGAACTATTATTTTGAACTTGCTAGCTTGATATTGATTATGTTGGCGGGACATTACATTGAGATGAAAGCGCAAATGTCAGCTGGTAATGCCGTTGAATCACTAGCCAAACTCTTACCATCAGATGCTGAAGTGATTCATGAAGACGGATCAACAAGTGAAGTAAAAGTCGACCAATTGAAGAAGGGCGACCGTATCTTCATCCGGCCAGGTGCGAAGATTCCTATCGACGCTACAGTTTATGAAGGGCATTCTGAAGTAGATGAATCAATGTTGACTGGTGAATCTGTCCCCGTATTAAAAGAAGCGGACGCGAAGATTGTTGGGGGTGCTATTAATGGGGATGGTATTCTAAAAGCTACTGTAACGAAAACGGGTACGGATACTTATTTAGCGCAAATTATTAACTTAGTTACTGACGCGCAAGCACAAAAATCTAAGGCACAATCAATTGCTGATGTTTGGGCTAAATACCTATTTTATATCGCTTTAGTTGCAGGGATTATCGCCTTTGTTGCTTGGACTGCTATCGACGGCTACCTAACGGGCTTACAGTTTATGGTAGCAACCTTTGTTATTGCCTGTCCGCATGCACTTGGGCTGGCAGTTCCCTTGGTAAATGCTGAATCTACGTCCTTAGCTGCTGAATCTGGTTTATTTATTCAAAACCGTATCGCTTTTGAAGATGCTCATAAGATTGATAAGATCGTTTTTGATAAAACAGGTACTCTTACTCAAGGTGAATTTGGGGTAGATGAGATTACTGTGATGGATGACAAGTTTAATGAAACTTCTCTTTTACAAATTGTCTACGCGATTGAAAGTCAATCTGAGCATCCAATTGCTCGAGGTATAGTGAAAGAAGCTGAAAGTAGAAAGCTTGAAAAATTACCGGTTGCTGATTACCACAATTTAACCGGTAAAGGACTTGAAGGGACTGTAGATGGGAAAAACATTCAAATCCTCAGTCCGAAAGCTACTAGACAAGCAGGTTATACATTTGATGAAGAAGCTTTTAAGGCTTCTGCTTCTAAAGGTAGAACCGTTGTCTTTGTCATCTATGACCAGGTGCTAGTAGGTGCTATTGCAGTATCCGATATTGTTCGTGAAGAGGCTAAAGCAGTGGTAGCTGACCTACAAAGTAAAGGGATTCAAGTATTGATGTTAACCGGTGATAACCAACAAGTTGCAGATTCAGTAGGACAAGCGCTCCATTTAGATGATGTCTTCGCGGAAGTTTTATCTGATGAAAAAGCCGACAAAATCAAATCACTACAAGCTGATGGTGGACGTGTTGCTATGGTTGGTGATGGTGTTAACGATGCGCCGGCCCTTGCTCAAGCCGATTTAGGGATTGCTATTGGTGCAGGGACAGATGTTGCGAGAGAAACAGGCGATATCATCTTGGTTGATTCAAATATCCATGATGTCTTAAATATTCTTAACCTATCAAAAGCAACCAAACAAAAGATCAATCAAAACCTCATGTGGGGTGCGGGTTATAATGTGGTGGCTATTCCACTAGCGGCTGGTGTTTTAGCTGGATTAGGTATTGTCCTTGGGCCAGCATTGTCAGCTATCATTATGTCCTTGTCTACCGTTGTCTGTGCAGTGAATGCGCGGATGTTACGCCGTGCTTATAAGAAACTACAAGCCAATTAATTCAAAACAAAGAGAATGTATGTATAGTTTATTGATATCTAACATGAACCGCAACAGTCTGATTATTCAATTAACTGGGAAGAGGATAGCATTCATATGATAGAGACGACTACTAGGATGTTTCTTATGAAAGAGGAGTCTGTTGATATGAGAATAGTAAGATTAGGACAAACA
>JAEZWY010000205.1 GCA_023442905.1 Bacillota bacterium
TTCCAGTAGCTGTAAAAAATACAAACGAACCACAAGCGCCTGGAACTTTGATAACACGAACTCGTCCCAAGAATAATTTAGCTATTTCAGGTATTGCGTCAACTAGTGGATTTGCTTCTGTTTATATCAAGAAATATATGATGAATAGAGAAGTTGGATTTGTACGTCGTGTGTTATCTGTACTAGAGAAATATGGTGTTTCTTTCGAGCATATCGTTTCTGGTATTGACGACATTGATGTCATATTCAAAGAGGATGCTTTATCAAAGAAAGAATTTGAAGAAATGATTGCTGAAATTAAAGCTGAAACAGTTGCAGATTCTATCGAAAAAAGAGATAACTTAAGTCTTGTGATGCTTGTAGGTGAAGGTATGATTGAAAATATCGGTAATACTGCTAGAGCAACCAAAGCCTTGTCAGATGCTGGTATCAACTTGGAAATGATTAACCAAGGATCATCTGAAATTTCGGTTATGTTTGGTATTATTGAAGAACGAGAGGATGACGCTGTCAGAGCTATCTATAAGGAATTTTTTAATTAGTTTTTTAGTTTAAAAAAGGAGTGGTATTTAGCCACTCCTTTTTGATTGAAATTATATAGATATATTATGCATTAAATAATAAGAAATATAAAAATACTATAATACCAAGAACGATACGGTACCAACCAAATACCTTGAAGTCATTTCTTTTAATATATTTCAAGAATAACTTAATAGTTAAAACGGAAATAATGAAAGCTACAACCATACCAACTAAAAGTAACCATATTTCTGTTCCAGTAAAAACAAATCCCTTTAAGAATGCTTTGATTAATTTTAATGCAGAAGCACCAAACATAATAGGGATACTCATAAAGAATGAGAAGTTTGCAGCCAATGGTCTAGATGTACCAACGATTGTTGCTCCTAGAATTGTTGAACCTGAACGTGATGTCCCTGGCACTAGTGATAGTACTTGGAATAGACCAATTTTAAAAGCATCCATATAAGACATTTCGGCCATAGTATTTACTTTTGCTTGTTTATTTTGGTTGCGATTTTCAATCCAGATAAACCAAATACCATAAACGATTAATGTAATGGCTACTACCGACCAAGTCATTAAGTTGGCTTCCATCCACGAATCTAATAATAACCCAGCAATCACAGCAGGTATACAACCAACAAATACTTTAAACCAAGTCATCCAAGTTTCTTCTTTTTCAGCTTTAGACTTACTTGGTGCAAATGGGTTTAACTGGTTAAAGTTTAGCCATAATACGGCTAAAATAGCTCCAAGTTGGATGACAACTAGGAAGATATCCCAAAATTCTCGGCGGACATTTAAAGTAATAAATTCTTCTAAAAGAATCATATGCCCAGTTGATGAAATGGGTAACCATTCAGTAATCCCTTCTACGATACCGAATAAAATCACCTTTAATGTATCTAACATTTATCAATTTCCCTTCATTCTTATTTAATTAATTTCTCAATTTAGTATAAATGAAAACATCAGATAAAACAAAAAATCATTATAAATTTAAGAAGTCTTTAAAGTTTAGAAAGGTGAAATCGCTTCATAGATATGTTGTCATTATTTTTATGAGTGTGATATGATTAATCTAGTCAACAAAATGAATACTTAAGGAGCGAGCCATATGTTTGATTTTTTTAAGAAAAATAAGAAGAAGGAAACTACAAAACAACCGAGTAGTTCTCAATTAGCAGAAACTTTATTTGCTCCTGCAACGGGCGAATTTAAGTCTATCGATCAAGTTGATGATCCTGTCTTTTCACAAAAAATGATGGGAGACGGTTATGCTGTGGAACCTGAAACTGGAGATGTGTATGCACCGGTTGCTGGTACAGTTATGAGTATCTTCCCAACTAAACACGCAATCTACATTAAAACTGATGAAGATGTAGAAGTGCTAGTTCATATGGGGATTGATACTGTTGAATTAGATGGTGCACCATTCGAGGTTACTGTAGCTGAAGGTGATCAAGTGAGTGCTGGTAGTAAAATCGCGAATGTAGATTTAAACCAGTTAGAATCTGCTGGTAAAGGAAAATCTATCGTTGTAGTATTCACAAATTTAGAAGACTTCTCTAACTTACAATTAACTGCATCAGGCAATGTAACACATAGTGCAGAAGTAGGTTCAGTAACTGCAAATAATTAACATCAAAATATATGATTAAATATAAAAAAGGATTGAAACGTTTTAAGTTTCAATCCTTTTTTATTTTTACTTAAAAATATAGCGAAATTGTTCGTGTTTTAAATGCTTAAAAATCTCAATTATAAATGGCAAGTGAGAAAATGTTATAAAAATACGAACTTTTTTTACAAAAACACTTTACTTTGTCTGAATTATAACGTAATATAAACCCTGTAATAAGCGAACATTAAAAACTTTTAAAATCATAACATTCGTTATTTGGAGGAGAAACATGTCTACAAAATTTAAAAATATCGTTTTATTAGCTGGTTCTGTCTTTGCTTTAGCAGCATGTCAAGGACAAAATGCTGGAACTGATTCTAGTGATGCAGATGCTCAATCAGGGTCTTCATCATCTACTGAAGCTACTGGTGATTATGCCATTGGTATGATTACTGATGAAGGTGGGGTTGATGATCGTTCGTTTAACCAATCAGCTTGGGAAGGTATGCAAGCATGGTCCGAAGAAACTGGCAATAAAGTACAGTATTATGAGTCAACTGATTCATCAGATTTTGTCCCTAACTTCAATACAGCTATTGCGGATGGTTATGACATTATTTTCGGGATGGGCTTTATGTTAGAAGATACAATTAATGAAGTATCCGTTGCGAATCCAGATCAACAATTTGCGTTTATTGATGGACAAGTAGATCAACCAAATGTTGTTTCTATGACTTTTAAAGATCAAGAATCTGCATTCTTAGCAGGTATTGCAGCGGCATCGACATCTGAAACTGGTAAAGTCGGATTTGTAGGTGGAATGAAAACACCTGGTATTGACCGTTTTGAAACTGGTTTTAAAGCCGGCGTTGCTTATGTAGATGATTCAATTGAAGTAGATGCACAATATGTTGAATCATTCGGTGATGCAGCTACCGGTCAACAAATTGCGAATGCTATGTATACAAGTGGTGTGGATGTAATCTATACTGCAGCTGGTGGTTCAGGTAACGGTGTATTTACTGAAGCACGTAACCGTTTAGAAGCTGATAGCGAAGCAAATATATGGGTGATTGGTGTTGACCGTGACCAAACTGAAGAAGGTGAATGGTCAGGTGGTAACTTCACTTTAACTTCTACAATTAAAGATACAGGTTCAGCAATCGTTGCCATTACAGAGCAAACTATGGAAAGCGAGTTCCCAGGAGGGGAATTGGTTGAATATGGTTTAGCAGATGAAACGGTTGATATCACTAAAGGTAACCTTAATGATGAAATTTGGGCAACAATTGAAGATGCGAAACAACAAATCATTGATGGTGAAATTGACGTTCCAGAATTTTCTTATTCAGCAGAGTAAGCGAATATAGCAAAAGAAAATTGCGTCAGTCAAATTGACTGACGCTTTTCCTTTGATTGGGACAATGAGTTAGAAAAGAGGAAAATAAACGTGCAAAATGAAAATGTCATTGAAATGCGTGATATCACAAAAATATTTGGCAATTACAAAGCTAATGACAATATCAATTTCAATTTAAAAAAAGGTGAAGTACATGCCTTATTAGGGGAAAATGGTGCTGGAAAATCAACACTGATGAATATTTTATCTGGTTTATTATCACCGACATCCGGTGAAATCCTAGTAAACGGTCAAGTTGCAAATATTAGTTCACCCGAAAATGCGAATAAGTTAGGCATTGGGATGGTTCATCAGCACTTTATGCTGATTGATAAATTTACGGTTGCAGAAAATATTGTATTAGGAAAAGAATCTACAAAATTTGGTTATCTAGATGAAAAAGCAGCTTACGCAAAAATCAACGAATTATCCAATCAATATCACCTAGCTGTAGATCCGGATGCTTACGTGCAAGATATTTCTGTTGGCCAACAACAGCGCGTAGAAATTATTAAGGCGCTTTATAGAGGAGCAGACATTTTAATATTTGATGAGCCAACAGCGGTATTAACACCTCAAGAAATTGAAGAATTAATGCATATCATGAAAGCTATGACACTTGAAGGCAAATCAATTATCCTAATCACGCATAAATTAGATGAAATCACTACTGTGGCCGACCGATGCACTGTTATTCGCCGTGGTCAGAGTATTGATACTGTAGAAGTCGCAAAAACGAATAAGCAAGAATTAGCAGATATGATGGTCGGTCGTCATGTAAACTTCAAAGTAGAAAAACAGCCAGCTAAAATAGGTGATGTTATTTTACAAGTCAAGGACTTAGTTGTGAATGAGTCTCGCGGATTACAGGCCGTTAAGTCTGTTGATTTTGAAGTACGAGCAGGAGAGGTCTTGGGAATTGCAGGGATTGATGGAAATGGTCAGACAGAATTAATT
>JAEZWY010000208.1 GCA_023442905.1 Bacillota bacterium
TTTTTGAACAGTGAATGTTTGAAGTAACTTTTTAGTCAAAATCAGTTGATAGGGATATTAGTGATACATATTTCAATAAAATGTGCCAAAGAATTAAAGCTATGAATTATTCAGGTTCGCAATATTAATTTTAAAAAATATAATTAGTGAGGAAGCAAATAAAATGTCTATTATTAATGTTTCAAATGGTAAAACTCAAGGTAAAATCAGTCGAGTTCATGGTTCTAGAAATTATGTTGTTAGTGCTCCAAAGGTCAAATATGATGATGTCGAAAGATACTATTATACTAATATCATTCAAATTACCAAAAACTATAAAAATTCTAAGAATTATAAAAGATATATAAGTAAAACTCGACAATACGGTAATCGATTTTCCGATACAACCCTTATCAATATTCTAAAAGCATATCAAGACACTCTGATGGTAAACGATAAGCTAAATGAGCAAGCTTATATTAAAAAAATAACTAGTAATTTGGAAAGGAATTTAAAGAGGTATAAAATTTCTCCATCAACTATTCAGGATATACTTAAATACGATCCTCAGTATAACCCAGAAATAATAAAGAAAGATAGGTTTGTGAAAAAGCAAGGAACTACCATGAACATAAAAAGGGTATTCGGATTATCGTGTGGAAAAAATTTATAGTTAATTGTTGTTTATACAACCGTAAATCGGATAATTGTGTGGAAAATTATTTTTTACAACCTTATGACAAATAACTAAACGCTATTTAAACAATTCTCCACATGCTTAAAATAAGTGGGTAATTTAAAATAATTGTATCAGTAAATTCTATTTCCTTTTAAAAGGTTGGTATAATCCTAGGGTAAACTTACAGCAGTTCATGCTATAAATTATACAAATAGCTTGCGTTATCGAGAAGAAAAATAAATACTGTAAATTATTGATTTTTAAAATCCGATGTTTTAAGATAATAGTAATATTAAATGGGTGGAGGTATTCTAATCATGATGATGGCAGTTTTCTTGACAGTTATTTGATAATCACAAATTGAATAACAATGATACTTGAAAAAAACCCTTGATAGATGGGGTTAATTTGTCGTGTGCATTTCAAGTATCAGTAGTCAATGAACTTAATCATCATAATGCCGTTAAATATACTGTCTGCACTCACGTGTAAAAGCAGTTTATAAATAAGGTTTATAAAAGGTCGTGATGAATCTTAAGGTGGTTCATTCACGGCTTTTTTGTGTTCTTAAAACGGCGTTCAAAAAGGTACCTCCAAAAGATCTATGAAAAACGATGATAAAAGATAAGCTGTAAGATATTTGAAGAAAATCAAATAAAAAAAGATCAGAATTAAGAAATTAAGAGAATAATTTCGGATTGTTAAGTTGTCTGTTTAGGGAAATTAAAAATAGTAGGCAGTCTAAATAAACCGCAATAACTGCAGCTTTTGAGAAGAAGGATTCTTTGATAAAAGGAGCTAACTAAGCTGCCATTTGTGTTAAATATCTATTGGACAGATTGAGTAAATGAATCCATTTTTCTGGCATATTGGCTTCCTTTGGAAGCATGTCTTCGATTAATCGGGCTGGAACTTGATTGTTCAGCGCTTGATGAGGTCTTAAAAAATTAAAACAAGCAGTAAATAAAGCGACATGCGCTCGTGCACCATTGACCGATTTAAAACCATGTGTACCTCTATAATTTCCTTTATAGGTTCGATTAAGTCGCTCTATAGCTTGTTTTAAAGGACGAAATTCTGCCGAGACTTCATCTTCGTTCGTTAGACCGATTACTTGAGTGACATCAAAGTAATGCTCATGTTGATGAAAGTAATGTTGAGCGAGTTTATAAATCGGATTCCCATCAACGACGAGTGTAAAGTCCTCCGGTAATTGATGGTGGTGATGTTTAATCACATCATAAATCGCTCGAATCGCCAATTCGGTATCGCGATGTTTTGAAACTTGCTGGGAAAGAATAATCTTTTTTTCAGTATCGAAAAAGTAACAGATATAAGCCCATTTCCCGTTCATACGGATATAGGTTTCGTCACCGGAAATTTGATCTGAAAGCTCATAAGGAAAGTCTTGTGTAAAGGGTAAAAGTTGAGCGCCTGCGGCGGCTGCATAATTTAAAACGGTTTGTCCACTTACCTTTATACCGTGTAGATCATAGATCAAGGCAGCTGTCTTGGCTCCAGACAGACCATAGTTGACATAGAAAGTGAGAATTTCACCTAATAAACGAGGGGAAGCGTGAATACGCGTTAAATCAACGGGCGACTCAATTAATCCATCTTTTTCTATTTCATTTAGTTGAATGTGGAATTGACGGTAGATATATCGCAATTTGAACCGATAAGGTTCTTCTTTAAAAAGGGTTTGTTCTTCAACTGTCAGATTGGCTAAGCGATTCTGATAATAAGAACAGGCATCGTTTCGGCATTTATAAATATCGAAATGTTTTCGTTGTTTGACTTTATCTAACGATTGATCACAATGTGGACATTTTAAAAGAATATCTTTTTTAAACCGGTTCTTTTCACTAAACAAAGTCTTACAGACTTTACACTGATACTGATTATTTGCTCCATTGTTTTTGTAAAGATATGTATGAGGAGCTTGGCATTTGGCACAGTGAATATGTTTAGGGACTAAAGTAGAATCCTTTCTTCGACGGACTTTCTTGATGGGCGTACCTGCTTCTTCTGCTTCATGAAGCAGTTGTTTATAATCAAGGGTTTCAAGTACGACGACCTTCGGGGCGTCATCAATCTCTAAGGTTCGGTAATCGAATTTAGTAATGTCTGTATTTTTAGGTGGACGGTTTGAATCGTTTTCGAGCCAATCAATGTAATCACTTAATTTTTCAATTAATTGGCTTTGCCACTTGATTTTCTGAATTAAATACATGATAATTTGAAGTAGATTAGGCATCTCTTTTCTCTCCTTTTTGAATGGTTTCTGGAGACTTCATTTTATCAAAAAAGGGGAGGGAGAGGTGCTTTTTTATGTTATTTAGGATGAAAACAACGTTTGTATAAGGTAAATGTTAGAAATATAAAGAAAATTTTGGAAGTACTTTCAAAAAAGTGGAGGCGTAAGTATGACTCTTTATTTTGCGAGCGTATTGTCTGGATTAGAATACGTTTTATCAAATGAAATTAACAACAAGGTGAGTGATTCTGAAATAATTCAAATAAATAGAGGGAAGGTTTTCTTTACCACAGCTGAGTCTTTTACATGCTTAAGTTCTTTAAGGTCAGCAGATAACTTGTTTCAAGTTATTGATCAATTTCAAATCGGTCCACATAAAAAGCACTTATCTCAGGTAAGCGAGCGAATATCCCAGTTGGATTTAGAATTTATTGATCATAAAGATTTATTTTGGGTAAATGCAAGCCGTAAAGGAAAACAAACCTATAGTCGCTTTGAATTAGCAAAAAAAGCAATGGAGGGTATTAATAAGCGTTACCCTGATTGGAACATTGGAACGTCTCAAAATCATCAGATAGAATTCAGACTCGACATTGAACATCATAATGTGATTTTTTCACTTCGGCTTACAGATGCGACGTTTCGTTTTCGAAATCAGACACGACGGTTCTCTCGTGCATCATTACTTCCTTCTGTGGCTCATGCGATGGTGTGGTTGTCAGATCCTGAATCGAAAGATGTTTTCGTAGACTTTTGTTGTGGTTCAGGCACAATTTTGTCTGAACGAGCCACATACCCTGCAAATCAGATAATTGGTGGAGATATATCTGAAGCAGTCACAAAGATAGCCAAAAGTAATCTCGATGATTCGAAGGTGCAAGTTAATGTTTGGGATGCACGGAAATTGCCTTTTTCTACTGGCTGTGTCGATAAAATTGTTACTAATCTTCCATTTGGAAGACAAATTTCCCCTGACGAGGACTTAGAATTGTTCAATCACCATATTATGATTGAAGTATGTAGAGTCTTGAAGCCAAATGGGAGAGCCGTTATTTTGTCTGAGAGTGTCAATCAATTGTTTTGGGAAGCAAAACGATTAGGCCTTTTTTGTCTGGAATCTTATCCTTTGAGTTTGAAGGGCGTGAATCCTACCTTGTTTGTGTTTGAAAAACAAGATGGACTTAGAAGGAAGTAGCAGAATGATTCATTCAAAGTAAAAGCAGATAGTAGTCAAGTAGTGAATATACTCAATCATTTGTTTGTTGATAATGTGTTGAAAGTTGTGTACAGAATGGTATCGATTTAAAGGTAATTTCAAAAAGAGAAATTATAATAAGGAGTAACAATGTTAACCAATATGCTTAACCTTTCAAATTTTAAAATTCTTGATATGCAAGAAAGTGAGAACGATTATCGTTTTTTGGTAGAGCCTAAGTCTCCACCTCCTACCCGTTGTCAAAAATGCGGTACTATTGCAAACCTCTATAAACACGGTAAAAAACGACAACTATTTTTCGACTTGCCTATGCATGCAAAACGTGTGGGAATTTACGTGAAGCGTCAAAGGTATAAGTGTAGAGATTGTAATGAAACTTTTTTTGAAAAACTTCCAGATTTGGATGATGCTCGCTCAGTTACAAAAAGACTAAATAATTTTATTCAAGAAGTCAGTCTTGAAAAGACATTCACAAGCGTTGCAGAAGAGATAGGCGTTGATGAAAAGACGGTACGAAATATCTTCAATGACTATGTTGCCGAACTTGAATCTCAAACAGACCTTAGAACTCCTAAATGGCTTGGTATTGATGAAGTCCATTTACTTAAAAACTATCGTTGCGTCATTACAGATGTTAAAAACAAGTCGGTAATTGATATTTTACGAAAACGTAATAAAGATACGGTTATCAGTTACCTATCAAAACTACAAGATATTGATAAAATTGAACTTGTAGCAATGGATATGTGGAATCCTTATAAAAGTGCTGTTAATACAGTGATACCACATGCCAAAATCGTAATTGACAAGTTTCATGTTGTTAAATTAGCCAATGAAGCCTTAGAGAAAATCCGAAAAGCTAACCGTCAAAATGTTACAGCCAAAGAACGTAAACAACTTATGAGAGATCGTTACGTGCTTCTTACAAGGAGTAAAGACTTAATAGACTTTGATGACCAGATAAAGCTACAAGTATGGACTCAAAACTTTCCATTGCTTGGACAGGCTTATGAACTCAAAGAGCAATTCTTTGACATCTATGAAGTCGAATCAATCAACGATGCCTATAAACTCTATCAAAATTGGCTTTCAAATGTACCTAAAGAATTAATGACTTACTTTGAGGATTTGATTAAGGCTATGAATAATTGGGAAGAAGAAATATTCAACTATTTCAACACTCCCATTACAAACGCTTATACGGAATCCCTGAATCGTTTAATCAAGACAATGAACCATGTTGGTCGTGGTTACTCTTTTGAAGCCCTTAGAGCAAAGATTTTGTTTACTCAAGGCTATCGTAAAGTTAAAAAGAAAAAGAAATTCAAAGAAGTTGAAGTTACTTTCGGAAAAATGTTACCTGATCAATTCCCAAATTGGTCACAAACTGGTTATGAATGGGTGTATGAAGAAATTTATGGTGCCGAATTTTCCACATTGACTAAGGCTATGGAAGAGGGTACTTTTTAACCCTCTTTCCACACTATTTTCCGATTACCC
>JAEZWY010000053.1 GCA_023442905.1 Bacillota bacterium
TAAACATGATGGCCGGGTCTACTGTTGTAATTTGTACGTTGAACCCTGCTTCTTTTAGCACCTGTGCCAGGACATTTGTTGAAGCTATTTCAGACTCCCAATTCACAGTTGCTAGAGTCACTGTTTGACCGCCAGCACTTGAACCTACAGTCGTTTTATATGAATCTTCACTAGCGAAAGTAAATAATAACCCAACGACAATTGCGACGACTAAACTCATTTTCTTAAACATTTTTACACTCCCGAAAATAATCTTCCTTAGTTACAAATGTTCGACTACTTACTTTTTATAAAAAAAAAACAGGAGGGGCTATTAGTGCCTCACTCCTGTTATAAGCTCGTTGAGACGTTACTGTTCATTAATTATCACGAACAGTATTGTCAAGCTTTTATTCAATTATTCTTCAACAGCCAACCATTGATCAACTGTTTCTTGATTTTCTTCAATCCATGCTTGTGCTGCAGTTTGAGGATCAGCACCGTCATTGATTTCAGCCATTACAGATTCCATATCTGCAACTTCCCAATAGAAATTATCTAAAATTTGGTAAGCTTCTGGCATATCATCTTGTAAGCCTTGACGAACCATCGTATTGATTGTTTCTCCTTCACCAAAGACACCTTGTGGATCTTCTAAGTATTTCAAGTCATACTCTTGGAACATCCAGTGTGGAGACCAACCAGTAATAACGATATCTTCTTCATTGGCAATAGATGTACCTAATTCAGTTGTCATCGCACCTGAAGATGATGTTTGTACAGTCCAACCTTGTAAGTTGCTATAAGCGCCTACTGCATCTTCAGCAGCTGCGACTACACCAGCACCAGGTTCAATACCTGTAATAGTTTGGTTTGCTTCATCGCTAAGGTCTTCAATTGAATTAACATCTTCCATATAAGTTGGAACTGTTAATCCTGTGATTGCACCTTCTAGGTTTGGACCTAAGTCCTCCATTTGGTCACCGTATTGTTCATATTGTGGTGCGTGTGTATTTGGTAACCAAGCACCAACCATCGCATCCGCTTCATTTGTCGCAACTGATGACCACATAATGGCGTTATCTAATGGCGTAATTTCTACTGTGTAGCCCGCTTGGCGTAAGACTTCTGCTATCAAATTTGTAGAAGCAATTTCAGTATCCCATGTTACGTAAGATAAAGTGATGTTTCCTTTACTTTCGCCAGAAACAAGGTTAAAGACGTTCGATTTGTAAGCATCAGCACTCCCAAAAGTAAGAACTAATCCCAAGATTGCAATGACTGCAATCCAGATACCTTTAAGTTTTTTCTTCAAAATGGATTCTCCTTTCTTTAAATTAGCTATTTTTATCAGCTGTGAAACGATTTGTTAAGCGGTCAATCAAGATTGCTAAGATAACAATTGCTAGACCTGAAACAAATCCTGAACCTACTGATGCACGTTGTAGAGCGGTTAAGACTTGACGACCTAGACCAGGCGCACCAATCATTGACGCTGTAACAACCATAGATAAAGCAAGCATAACTGTTTGGTTTACACCAGCCATGATTGTAGATTTAGCTAAAGGTAATTCCACTTTGAATAATTTTTGTGTACCAGTTGAACCAAAGGCATCTGCTGCTTCTACTAACTCAGTAGAAATTTGTTTGATACCTAATTCAGTAAATCGTACTGTTGGTGGTAACGCGAAAATAACTGACGCGAATGTACCAGGTACGATACCAATACCGAAGAAAGCTACGGCTGGAATCAAGTATACAAAGGCAGGCATTGTCTGCATGAAGTCTAAGATAGGTTTTAGGATATTGTGGACTGTTTTACTTTTTGCTGACCAAATTCCTAATGGTACCCCGATAATAATTGAAATCACACTAGACACAAGTACCAATGTTACTGTGTTCATTAATTCTGACTATAAACCTTGGTTTAAGATATAACCTAAACCAACTAAAGCAAAGGCAGATAATGATAATTGCTTCTTACTTGCAAAGTAAGCAATCACTGCCACGATTAAAATAAAAGCAAATGGTGGGATTAATAATAGTAAGTTGGTAATACCGTTCATAAAGGCCGAACCACCGTTTTGGATGGCACCAAATAGACCTGATAGTGTAACGGTTAACCAGTTTGTTGCTGCTTCAACCCAATCCGCAACTGGTAGTTGTGGAATTGGATATATCGCTAAATTAAACATTCAATTCTTCCTCCTCTTCAACTTTTGTTGTATCTTCCCCGTTATCGCCATTGTCAGTGTCATTAGCTAAACTATTGATCACCATCTTAGAACTAATTAGACCCAATAAGTGGTTTTCTTCATCTACTACTGAAATTGGCATAAACGCATTACCCATTACATCATAAATATCATTAATAGATGTTTCTGGATGAACTGTTGGGTGGTCTGTACGAATAATTGATTCAACAGATAAGTATTCTTTGTTTTGATTGCTTTTGATCATTCTGGCAACATCAGTGTCACGAACGTAACCTAATAATTCACGTTTGTTGTTTATTACCATTAGGAAAGTATAGTCTTCTTCTTCCATACGGTGTAAGGCCATTCTAGCACCATGACGCTCAACGTTTAGTAAGACTTTAGGACGTGTCATTGCATGTTCAGCTGTAAGAACTTTAGAACGGTCAACACTTTCTACGAAACGTTCAACGTAGTCATTAGCTGGGTTAGTTAAGATTTCTTCACCAGTACCTACTTGAACAACTTCTCCGTCTTTCATTAAAGCAATACGGTCACCAATTCTTAAGGCTTCGTCCAAGTCATGGGTAATGAATACGATTGTTTTGTTTACTCGTTCTTGTAAATCAACCAATTCATCTTGCATGTCACGACGGATTAATGGGTCAAGCGCTGAAAAGGCTTCGTCCATTAATAGAATTTCTGGATCATTTGCTAAGGCACGCGCAAGACCTACACGTTGTTGCATACCACCTGATAATTGATTTGGATATTGGTCTTTAAATGTTAATAGTCCTGAGTTTTCAAGTGCTTTTTCAGCAGCTTTTTGGCGTTCTTCTTTGCCAACACCTTGAATCTCCAACCCGAATTCTGTATTTTCAAGAATTGTTTTATGTGGGAATAAGGCGAAGCTTTGGAATACCATACTTACTTTTTTACGTCTGATTTCACGTAGTTCTTCTTTATTAGCACCTGTCACGTCATCACCTAAGATAGTGATGTTACCCGCTGTTGGTTCAATCAAACGGTTGATCATACGCAACATAGTTGATTTACCTGAACCAGATAATCCCATGATAACGAATGTTTCACCTTGTTTGATATCTAAACTGGCATTGTCGACCCCGACTGTTGCACCTGTTTGTTGTACGATTTCCTCTTTAGACTTTCCTTCATTTAATAATCTTTTCGCTTTCTCTGTCTGAGAGCGACTTCCGTAAATTTTTGTTAAATTTTCAATTTTTACTGCGGTAGTCATCATAATCCTCCTTTATTTTGACACTTTGTTACAAAACGCAACGAAACTCACCACTTTACCGTAACATTTAAAGACAAACTTTTCAAAAAAGGCTACCTAAAAAGCTTGATTTGACAGGTTTTTAGAAAATAGATAATTTTATATTAAATTTCTACACCCCCTTTAGACTAAAAATGGAAGGGCTTTAATTCACAAACTTTTAAAAGAACAAGCATTGTTCTATTTGAAATATCATTTTTAAATATAAAAAAGCATTACACCCAAAGGATGTAACGCTTATCTTAAATGATTATGTATTTCCTTTTATACTCTTTAAAATCCAATAACCTTTACGTCGCTCGATTTCCTCTACATTGCCAAACACCTCTTCCATTTTCTTCATGGCTGAAGGTGCGCCCTGTTTCTTCTGTAAAACAACATAAAGTTCGCCACCCGGCTTTAGATAATGTATGGCTTCACTCATAAAATGATGTACCACTTCTTTACCAGCGCGGACAGGTGGATTGGTCAGGAT
>JAEZWY010000009.1 GCA_023442905.1 Bacillota bacterium
ACGCTTGTAAATACATTTTAGGAGATTGTGTATGGAAATCTTGGGTATTATTGGTGTGTTTATCGGTATTTTACTGATTATTTGGTTTTCTGTTAAAGGGTTGCATATTATTATTGCGGCACCTTTATCTGCTTTGGTTGTAATTCTCGCTAACCAGATGGATATTTTTGGGTCTTTGGTTGGTCAAGAGAATTCGTATATGACAGCTTTGGCTGGTTTCTTGATTAATAACTTTGCGATTTTCTTATTGGGTGCTATTTTGGCACAATATATGGAAAAGAGTAATGCGACAGTGTCTATTGCCAACTTCATCTTGAGTAAGGTGGGGATGGGGTCTAAATATATGATTATGGTAGCGATTATGGCTATTGCAGCATTGTTAACTTATGGTGGGATTTCTTTATTTGTGGTTATGTTTGCGCTAGTACCGTTAGCCAAGCGAATCTTCAAACAAATGGATATCAACTGGGAATTGTTCCCTATTCCTTTATTTTTAGGTGCTGGGACCTTTACTATGTCTAGTTTGCCAGGAAACCCTTCGGTTCAAAATGCGATTCCAACTACAGCTTTGGGGACATCGTTAACGGCGGCACCTATTCTAGGGTTAATCGGGTCTGCAGTTCTTTTAGCTTTTGGCTTGCTGTATATGAAATGGTGCTTGGACCGGTCTGTGAAGAACGGCGAACATTTTGACACCTATTTAGAAGGTAAGGTGGATCCTAAAGGGGTAGCTGGTGATGTGGATGAATCGAAATTGCCATCTATTTGGATTTCATTAGTGCCGATTGTTACCTTGATTGCCATTATCTTGATTTTTTCTAGTGTGGCAAACATTATTTTAGTGGCTTTAGCTGCAGCGATTGTCTTATCAGCTATTCTATACCACAGCTACATTCCATCACAGAATATGACCTTGAATGCGGGGGCGACAGGGGCAGTTATGCCAGCCTTCTCAACTTCATCTTCTGTAGCCTTTGGTTCAGTATTAACCTTGGCACCTGGTTTTGCGGTCATCCAACAAGCGATTACCTCTATTCCTGGTAGTCCAGTGATTGGATTGGCTATATCGTCTGCCTTACTAAGTGGGATTACTGGTTCTGCTTCGGGTACGATTGGGATTGTGATGAATACCCTAGCGCCAGATTATATTGCTATGGGAATTGATCCAGAGTTGGTTCACCGAATTACAGTGATTGCGGCGGCAACATTAACGGCGATGCCACAGTCTGGAGTCGTGATTACCTTTAATAATCTGACTGGATTATCCATTAAACATGGCTTTATCCACCAGTTCATTATTACAAACGTGGCGCACTTGTTGGCTTTGATTGCTGTACTTATCGCTTCAGCATTTTTATATTAAATACATTCTATAGATTTTAAAAGAGGAGTTAGCTGATGATAGTGCAACTCCTCTTGCTATTTGTGGTATAATTAGGGGTGCAGGAAAAATAAATTGACATTGACCATCGGGGTAAGTACCATGTACAATGAATCAGAAATCAAGGAGATTGTGAATTATGGCAACGAAAAAAGTATCACTTGCTTGTTCAGTATGTGGCTCAAGAAATTACACGACAAATAGTAATGCCAATAACCGTACTGAGCGTTTAGAAGTGAAGAAATTCTGTAGACACTGTAATCAACATACAATACATAAAGAAACCAAGTAGTCGAAGTCGACTGATAGAGGGCGAGGGAAGTAGATGCAATTTTTAAAAGATGTATGGCATGAAATGCGATTGACAACATGGCCGAGTGGTGGCGAGTTGGTGCGTTACACTGGTATCGTATTATCAACTATTATCATGGTTGCCATTTTCCTAGGGATTATTGATACCGTAGCGCAATGGGCGTTTAGATGGTTTATTAACTTATAATTGTAACTTGTTATGGCGCGCGCATAGGCGGTGTGTTATAATGGGCACGAATAAAGCGAAGAGAAAACCTTTCATGTGGGGAAGGTTTTTTAATTTGCCTTGAAGTTGATCGATGTTGAATGTATTGAAAGAAGGAGCATATCGATGGTAGAAGAAATCGAAATGGGTAAAGAGTGGTATGTAATCCATACATACGCAGGCTATGAAAATAAAGTGAAACAAAACTTGGAAATGCGTATTACTTCAATGGATATGGAAGATTACATTTACCGTGTAATCGTGCCTGAAGAAGAGCATGTAGAGAAAACGAAATCAGGTAAAGAGAAGATTGTTAAGATTAAAAACTTTCCAGGTTATGTATTAGTTGAGATGATCATGTCAGATGAAGCGTGGTTCGTTGTACGTAATACACCAGGTGTTACAGGGTTCTTAGGTTCTCACGGGCAAGGTTCAAAACCAACACCATTATTACCTGATGAAGTACGTAATATCTTATCAAGCCTTGGTGAAGGTGGCCGTAACCGTGATATCTCATTCGATATCGATGAAGTGGTTAAGGTTATCGACGGTGCCTTTGATGGTATGGAAGGTCGCGTACAAGAGATTGATGCAGAACATGGCAAATTGAAACTGACTGTTGAAATGTTTGGACGTGAAACATTAGCAGAAGTAGACTACGACCAAGTAGATAAATTCTAATTTGCGATATTTTTCAAATCATAGTTGAGGTAAAATAAACCATAGTTAAATGAATAAATAGCGGGTAAAGATTCTTAAACAAAATCCTTACCCGCTATTTTTCTCTATTAATCAATATTCATTTTCTAATTGTTTATTTTTTATCCTTCCAGCGGTAAAGATACACGTATTTTAAAATATCGTACAATATATAACCGGAAATTACCGCATGCATAAAGGGGAATGTGTATAGTGAACAAAAACTACCATTAAAACGTAAAACGTTAGAGAAGAGGCGAATGAGAAACCGAAGATGCACAAAAAATCAGTTGCTTTTATGGGCAACTGATTTTTTCTATTTATATATGTAGATTTTAATCGTTTAAGTTCACGATGTCTGCATCTTCTGTATAAATAACGCGTTCGCATAGGTTTGTCGCATAATCACCGATACGTTCGATATCATGTAAAATGGCATTAATCGCTGAACCTGTTTGAACAGTTTCGGGTTGATTCTGCATGATCACTAAAATTTGATCGACAAGTTCTCTAAAAGCACTGTCTACTTCGTCATCCATAGCAGCGATTTCTTTAGCGCGTTCAACGTTATGTTGGCTAAAGGCATCAATTGCTTGTCCAAGCATGTTTTTCGCTAACTCACCTACGGCAAAAACATCATCCATAACTGGATCAAATGGTGCTAAGTTTTCAACGCGTAAAATACCTTTCGCTATGGATACTGCGTGGTCGGCTACGCGCTCTAGGTCAGAACTTGAAGCAAATACTGACAGAATCATACGAAGGTCTGTACCGATTGGTTGTTGACGAGCGATTATACGCATTACATAATATTCGATTTCTTTTTCTAGCTTGTTAATCTTAGCATCGCTTTCAATGACAGTTTGTGCGCCATTATGGTCATTGGTTTTTAATGCTTGGAAAGATCGTTCTAACATAGCCGCTGTACCAAATCCGAGCTTAGCGTGCATACCCTCCAAAGTCTTTAGCTGGTCATCGTAAAATTTTCTTACTGGACGTTCCATCATCATCACTCCTTTGCAATGTACTTTTTCTTTACTAAGTAAACAGTTTACCATATTTTATCGGTCTTGTCATCTAGTAAATATTGTAAGATAGGCAATGTAACCCTTTACAACATATTTGTGTCATTTACTTATAAAGTATAGCATATTTTGTAAAAAAACTCTTGCAATAACTAAGGATGTATGGTTAAATAGGTTACTGTGTGTAGACACATGTAGTGGGAGGAGGAATCTTAACTCCATTAAACCACAACGCGAAAAACAAGGAGGAATGTTTCGTGGCTAAAAAAGTACAACAAATCGTTAAATTACAAATTGAAGCTGGTAAAGCAAGTCCAGCTCCT
>JAEZWY010000066.1 GCA_023442905.1 Bacillota bacterium
GTATTGTAACCATTCATCCTGACCCTCTGCTAATGGATAACGGTGATAAAAATCTTTCCAATGAAATACATGAACATTCGTAATCCATGGGCCTAACTTTGGTAAGCTCTCAATGCGTTCTTCGATACTTAATGATTCAGCGGGTTGCCAATATAAGTATACATTTGGTGATGTAATTTCTTGCATAAGCTGATAAGCAGATTCAGGTGTATCCGTTAGGGTATCCATGTGGTATTCTAAGGAAACAGATAGGTTCGCTTCAGATGTCATTTTTCCGATACGATTTGCATCCTCAATCATATTTTGACGGCCGTCAGCATCCACTTCTTCTGACCCTTTTTCCCAGGCCCAAACGCGGATCATGGGTGATTCAACAATTTGTGCAACTTGAATATAAGGTTCAAAATCCTCAAAAGAACCAAGTTTATGCTAAGAACCGTATGAAGAAGTTGTTAATCCCGCTTCTTCCATTAGTTTTGAGACTTTGCGGGCATGGTCTAAATCGCCTTCTGGCAGGTGGTGGTCGCTTCCCCATTCAATGGTTTGCAAATTAGCTTCTTTAGCTAGGTTAATAACATCTTCTACTGGAGTTTCTCTAAAGGTAACAGAACAAAGGCCAATCATGTAAAAACCTCCTATTTAAATTGTTGACTATATTGTTGTAAAAGAACTAAATATGATTAAAAGCTGGAATTCTTTTGTGTGAGGAATTCAGCTTCTTCAGTTGTAGTTTCCCGCCCAAGGACATCGTTACGATGTGGATAACGTCCAAAACGATCGATAATTGTTTTGTGTAGCTTTTCATAGTGTAAATTATTGCCGTTCCCAATTTCTTGAAAAATATTTAAGGCCCATTCATGGACTACTTTAGATTCGGAGTGCATAAAAGGCATCACGGCAAATATACGTTCATTCTCATTAAATTTATTTTTATAGGCGGGATGGTTGTATAACTCTTGAGACAGGGTAAGGGCCATCTCATCTTGAGCAAAAGATTTAGCTGAACCACGCCATAAATTACGTGAGAATTGGTCTAAAACTATGATTTCTGCTAAACGACCATAGGGGTCCTTACGCCATGACCAAAGTTCTCCTTTAGATGCGGCAACCCAGGTGTCTAGGAATTGGTCACGAATTTCTTGATCAAAATCATCATTTTTAGCAAATAGCATTTTTGCATTTTCTGGTGCAAACCAAAATCTTAAAACTTGTTGAAAATCTACAATAGCCATAAAATACCTCCTGTTAAATTCTTAAATACATTATTTCACATGAAAGATATTAACATGCGAATATTTTTTTTATAACTTCATTATATAATAAAAAATATAACGAAACATTAAAAGAAGTCTAGAGGAAAAAACAAAAAGCCGTTTCTCTACAGAGAACGGCCTACTTTAGAAGAAAGAATCTTCATTAGATATGGGAAAACTGCCGAATGCAAGAATCGAACTTGTGACCCCCTCATTACGAATGAGATGCTCTACCAACTGAGCTAATTCGGCGAAATATAAAGTTATTTTTTAAACATAGATATTTTACGCCTAATATTTTTCTTTGTAAAGGGAAATTCTATTACCATTTTACAAGGTAAAATCCTAAAAAAAGTAAGAATCTTTGTTATAATTATTCTGTATTGAAAACGAGTGGAGAAGATAAATTATGAATGTAAATCACTTATCAGATCGATTAGCATCGGTCGCTTCTTTTATAGAAGATGGCGCACGATTGGCAGATATTGGCTCAGACCATGCATATCTACCAACCAATTTGGCTAGTCAAAATAAGATCACTAGTGCAATTGCTGGTGAGGTAGTGGCAGGGCCATTTCAATCTGCCCAACAAGAAATTGTACGACAAGAGTTAGGACATATAGTTGAGGCTAGACTTGGCGATGGTTTAGCTGTCATTCAACCTGAAGATCAAATTGATACCATTACTATTTGTGGTATGGGTGGTGCTTTAATAGTTGATATTTTAGCACAAGGTTTAGTTGATGGTAAATTAGCTACCAAACCACGTTTGATTTTACAACCAAATGTGGCAGAAGACAAAGTCCGTCAATGGTTAAACCAGCACAATTATGAAATTGTTGACGAAGCGATGATTGCTGAAAATGGTAAATTTTATGAGGTTATTGTGGCGGATTATCGAGATAATCTTCAACAAAAATTAACCAAAACGGATATGTTATTTGGCTTATATAACCAGGAAAAACATGCAACTATTTTCCAAGATAAATGGCAATTGGAATTAAAAAGAACAGAGTATGTATTAGGCCAACTGGAACAAGCTAAACAACGGGATGAAAGTAAAATCGTCCGCTATCAAGAGTTGAAGGCAGCAATACAAGCGCAATTAGCTTAAGGAGGCATTGATTTGTCACTCACAATTAAAGATTTTATCCAGCAGTTCCAAACATTCGCACCGGAATATTATGCTGTTGAAGGGGATCCAACGGGCTTACATTTTGGTCGTTTGGATCAAAATATCCATAAGATTTTGGTCACTTTAGATATTCGTCCTGAAGTGGTTGAAGAAGCGAAAGCAATCGGTGCAGACTTTATTTTTGCACACCATCCACCCATTTTTAAACCTGTGAAGCGATTGACTGAAGATGACCCACAGCAGGCAATGTATGCTGAAATTATTCGATCAGGTATAGGCGTTTATGTAGCGCATACGAATTTAGATGCTGCACCAGACGGTATGAACGATTGGTTGTCTGATCTATATGCGGTTGAAAATACTACAGTTTTACGCGCACATACTAAAGATGAAACGACAGGACAAGCAATTGGTATTGGACGGATTGGTGACTTAGCTGAACCTATGTCTCTTGAAGATTTTGGTACATTTGTAAAAGAAAAAACTGGCGTAAATGGACTGCGAATGGTTGTTGCTGATGGCAATAGACCCGTTAAACGGGTGGCAATCCTTGGCGGTGATGGTGGCTCTTACTTTGAAGATGCACTCGCTAAAGGTGCAGATACTTTTATTACCGGAGATGTTTATTATCATACTGGACACGATATGATTGCTGCGGGACTAAATGTCATCGACCCTGGCCACCATTTTGAATCTATTGTTAAAGAAAAAATGACAGACAAGTTTACTGAATGGAATGAAATGAATCATTGGCAAGTTGATATCGTAGCTAGCCAATTAAACACCGACCCATTTACATTTATATAGGAGGAGAAATTGAATGACATACCAAATTAAAGAACAAGAATTATTAAACCGTTTTGTAGCATATGCAAAAGAAAATACACGGTCAAACGAAGCGAATGCGGACCAAGTACCTTCCTCACCAAACCAAGTAGCTTTTGCTAAAAAACTAGTAGAAGAACTAACAACTTTAGGATTTTCAGAGGTTTTCTATAACGAAAAAGACTCATTTGTTACTGCAACAATACCTGCAACAGATGATAGTAAAGACTATCCAACAATTGGTTTCTTTGCCCATGTGGATACAGCAGATTTTAACGCTGAAAATGTTCGACCACAAATCATTGAAAACTATGATGGTAGTGTAATTCCTTTGGGTGATTCAGGGTATGCCTTAGATCCTGAAGAGTTTGATTCATTGAATAAATATGTAGGTCAAACATTAATCACTACTGATGGGACAACTCTATTGGGCGCAGATGATAAAGCCGGTATCGCAGAGATTGTCACAGCTGGTAAATATTTAATTGACCATCCTGAAATTAAACATGGTGAAGTGAAAGTTGCCTTTGGTCCTGACGAAGAAATTGGTGTAGGTGCTGATCGCTTTGATGTAGAACGCTTTGCTGCTGATTTTGCTTATACAATGGACGGTGGACCACTTGGAGAGTTAGAGTTTGAAACTTTCCACGCCGCTTCTGCAGTTATTGAAGTAGCAGGTAAGAATATTCATCCAGGTTCAGCGAAAGACTTAATGATTAATGCCTTGCAAGTAGCGATTGATATTCATAATCAATTACCAGAAAATGAACGACCTGAAAATACAGAAGGGCGCGAAGGTTTCTTCCACTTGATGGGTATGGATGGAAATGTAGAAGCGGCGAAATCAACTTATATTATTCGTGATCACGACCGTCAACAATTTGAAAACCGTAAAGCCGCAATTCAAGCTGCTGCTGATAACCTAAATGATTTCTATGGTCGTAAAATTGTAACAGTCACTTTAAATGACCAATATTACAATATGGGTGAAATTATCGAAAAAGATATGCGTCCGGTTACCCTTGCTGAAAATGCCTTTGCAGCTGTAAATATCCAACCAGATATCATTGCTGTTCGTGGTGGTACTGACGGCTCTAAACTTACTTACATGGGATTACCAACCCCTAACTTATTTGCCGGTGGTGAAAACATGCACGGTCGCTTTGAATATGTGAGCCTACAAACTATGGTTAAGGCAACTGAAGTGATCCTTGCGATTATTGAAGGTTCCGGCGACTATAATCAGCTATAAAAACTTATTTTAAATATATGAAGGTAAAATGGTTTACCGTAAATAAAGAAGTTGGCGCTCCAAAGGTGTCAACTTCTCCTTTTATATATTTAGCAATTAAAAACATTTGCTTTTAACAAAAGGAGTTCAAATGAATTTACAGTTTATTTTAAAAACACCTACACAAAATAATTTAACCAGCCTTTATCAAGATATTGATGATTATCTAAGAGCAGATATTGAAAACCAAGTATTTATAATCACTGACGATAACATGAAATTTGATTTAGAAATGTCTGTACTTCGTCAAATGAAGGCTGTTCAACTGAATGCTGGGCATACAAATGATGAAAAGCATGTTGGAATGATGCGACTACAAGTGCAATCATTTAAACGGTTAGCTTGGTATTTACTGCAAAAGCAAGATAGCCAGTCTATCGCTGGTATTTCGGATATTGGGAACATCATGGTCATTGGACGCGTTCTAGCGGATATGAAAGATGATTTATTGGTTTATCGTGGCGAATATAATCAAATCGGTTTTCTGGAAGCATTGGCTGACTTATTTAAGGAGCTCATTAATGGTCAAATCACTAGTGAAGTATTTTTAAATACTTTATCCACTTATGCATCCAGCGACCAGCCGCTCGTTCAAAACCAAGTAAAGAAAATGAAGGAATTGGCTGGTATTTACGGAGAATATGAAAAGTATTTAGCCGGGCTAACGATGGAGGACCAGAATGTTTTTGCCCAATTAAGACAGGCAATTTCAGACCAAGACTTATCAAAAACAAGGATTATCATCACTGGTTTCGACTATTTCAATGCCCAAGAATTGGAAACAATTGTAGCTTTCTTAGAAAATAGTCCACAAGTGCAAATAGTTTTGAACCTAGATCAAGAGTATGATTTTAGGACACCTGACTGGTATGAATTATTCACGGTAACAGGGAAAACACACCACCAATTAACGCAATTTGCCCGCAACCAACAAATTCCTTACACTAAGCCAATTTTAGCCGAAGAAAATAAACAATATGCTAACGGTTTTAAAGTATTGGACCATTATCTTAGAACAGATAACCGAATTGAAAAAAGCCAAGTTGAACAATCAGCTGAAGCTAAAGCCGCTGTGAATCAAGTGATGGAAATATGGGAAGTACCGTCTACCCATATGGAAGCAGACCAGATCGCTAATGAAATTTACCGACTGGTTGCTGATCCAAATACCGATTATCGTTATAAGGATATTCAAATTCTTACCCGTGATGAAGACAATTATCAGTATGCTTTGCAGGCTGCACTTGAAGCCAATGATATACCATACTTCGCCAATTTCCAAGATGATATGGCATTGCATCCTCTTTACGGGTTAATGATGAGTTTATATCGGGTCTACCAACATAATTGGCGGTATCAAGATGTCTTTGACTTACTGCGTAGTGAACTATTAACACCGGTCGATCTGCAAGACTGGCATCAATGGGACACACAAGCGTCCAGTCTATTAGCGCCATTTGAGAGTGACTTGTCAGACGGCCAAAAAGGACAAATGCAATTTCGTGATGCGATTGATTTAACGGAGAATGTCGTTTTACGCAATGGTTATGAAGGACAATTTTGGTGGTCAAAAGACCGAATTTGGTCCTACATTTTAGTAGGGGAAGATGGCGAAAAAATAGGGACCAAACGAGACATTGCTATTGAAGCAACGGCTAACCATGTGAAGTCTTTCGTTGTTGGTGCCTTATCTCCGCTATTTACCAACTGGGAGAAAGAACAAGCGACTGAAGAAGCCATCAGTTATTTCTATCAATTCCTGACCAATAGTGGGGTTCCGAGCAACTTGATGACCTGGCGTGATGCGTATTTAGAAGAGGGTAAGCTACAGGAAGCTAGACAACATGAACAAGCTTGGCAGACTTTTATTCATATGTTGGATGATTATGTGCAATTATTCGGTGAAGAAGTCTTTGATTTGGACTACTTCTTTAAAATTTTAGATTTAGCCTTTCAAAATGCTGGCTATGCCATGGTGCCGCCTACAATGGACTCGGTATCTATCGGTTCTTTTGATGAAAATCAGGTTGAAGCGAAGAAAATCACCTTCATCATTGGTATGTCAAAATACGCCTTGCCAGTTGTCTACGAAGAGAAGTCATTACTTACAAATGAGGACCGACAATTAGTGGTGAATCAATTAGATGATTTACAAGCCTTGAAACAATCTGCAGATAGTAAAAATAATAATGAGGCTTATAAAGCATACTTGGCCTTCCTATCTGCAACTGACCACCTGTATATTTCCTATCCACTAAACAATGGGGATGCGGATACAGAAGGCTTATCGCCAATGATTGACCGTATTGCACAAGCGTTTGATATTCAAACCAAGTATTTGCGTCAACCTTCTAGCAATGCCGCAGAAGAAACGATATTAAAACTTGGCAATGGCCATTCGCAAGTGCGTTATTTACTCAAAGCCATGGCCCAAGATGCACACAGTCAACAACCACTCAGCCAAATTTGGCGACCCGTTTACCAACAAGTTATGGATAATCAACGGGCATCTGGGCACTTTAAATGGTTGCAAACAAGTTTGACTTACCATAATACGGTCCTACCTCTGACCAAGGAATTGTCACGGTCTCTATATGGAGAGGTCTTAGCAGTATCCGTATCACAGCTAGAATTATATAACCGCGATCCATTTTCTTACTATTTAAAATACGGCCTAAAATTAAAAGAACGGCCTAGCTTCAAGTTGGATTCATTGCAAACGGGTAACTACTTCCATGAAGCTCTAGACCAATTCTTTAAGGAAGTGAAAGAACGAGCCTTTGATTTAGCTAATTTATCTGACGGAGAAGTGGCAGAGATTTTGGGGTCAGTTACAGACAAATTAAATAATCCCGAACTTTATCCAGAGTACACAGTATTCAAGGTCAACCACCGCAATAGTTATTTGCAGGAATCTATGGTGGAAACTATTCAATTATTGGTCCAAAACATGATTAAACAGCGACAAGCAGTCAATGTCGAAACAATCGAAACAGAACAACGGTTTGGCTATAAGCAAACGGATGAAGATGGGGAAGAAAATATCACCCGCTTTACTCTAGCTGATGGGCAAGAAGTTCGGCTACGAGGTAAAATTGACCGCATTGATGCTGTGACTCATGAACGGGATGGCCTAGCGGAAAACTTTATTCAAGTAGTGGACTATAAATCATCCGCCCACGATGTAAAATTTGATCAAATTTATGTAGGTTCACAGTTGCAGTTATATACCTATTTGAAGGTTGCTTTAGACCACATGAACCAATCAGGGCAAACCACTCAACCATTAGGTGCCTTCTATCAAAGAATTTACCAACCGCAAGTGAAGATTGAAAAGCAAGCAGATTTGACTGACAAAAATATTGCAGATCAAATATTGGCAGACCTTAAATTAGCTGGTTATATCCGTTCAGATTATGACCTATTGGAGGATATCCATAGTGGAGGATTTGGCCCAAGAGACAAATCACCTGTTTATTCGATTAATCGGAATAAAGATGGAGCTTTTCCTAAAAAAGCGAAAGTTTTGACCCAAGAGGAATTGAATAAACTATTGGCTTTTGTAGAAGAAAAGATTGTGGCCACAGCAGAGAAAATTGTGTCGGGTCATATTGCGCTACATCCGCTTGAAGATGACCCATATATTCCATCTATGACTGAGCCATATCGGTCAGTATCTATGTTTGATGCGACAGACTTTACCAATAAATATCGACCAAATCCATCGATGACAGATAAGGAGTTTTTCAAAGCATTAGCTGTTGATGAGATGGTTGAAGACGAGGAGGACCTGACAGAAGATGAAGAGTAGAGAGAAACAAACCACTATTCCATTGCAAACAGAAGCCAATGCCCGCTATACAGCAGACCAATGGGCAGCCATTCATCTAGAAGGCGACAATTTATTGGTTTCTGCGTCGGCAGGTTCCGGCAAAACGAGTGTACTAGTCCATCGTATCTTGCAAAAGGTACGACGCGGCTATGGTGTTGATGAGCTTTTGGTAGTAACCTTTACCGAAAAGGCAGCCAGCGAAATGAAAGAACGACTGGAATCTGCCTTGCAAGAAATGATTAATGAAGAATCGGATGCAGACAGTCGGCAACATTACTTGCAGCAAATTGCCAAATTGCCACAGGCCAATAT
>JAEZWY010000136.1 GCA_023442905.1 Bacillota bacterium
CCGATAACGACGTTCTCTTCATAGAAAGATTTTACTTCAGCTTCTACATCAGCTAATTCGTCTTTAGGCACTAACAGTCTTGTGAGTGCAGTACAAGTTTGACCTTGGTTGTTTAAAATTGTGCCCATTGATTTTTTAACTGCAAAGGATAAATCGCCACCAGGTAAGTAAACTAACGCAGATTTACCACCTAGTTCAAGAATGATGTGCTTGATGCCTTTAGCAGCATTTTCATATAGTCCTTGACCAACTTCGGTTGAGCCAGTAAAGGAAACAACGGCGACATCTTCATGTTCTGCTAGATAGTTACCAGTACCACTACCGCTTCCGAGGATTAGGTTGAATACACCTTTTGGAAAGCCTACTTTTTCAGCTAATTCAAATAGTTTGACTGCAGTGAGTGGTGTATCAGATGCTGGTTTAACAACTACGGTATTCCCAGCTAATAAAGCAGGTGTGATTTTACGTTGAATTTGATTTAACGGATAGTTCCAAGGGGTGATTGCAGCAACTACGCCATAACCTTCTTTAATGACTTTAGTATTACCAATTTGTTGCGTTAAATTGTAGTCTTTAATGGCCTCAACTGTAGCTGACATTTCATCAATGGCTAAACCAACTTGTCCTGACTCGGAGAAGGTCTTGGCGGCACCAAATTCTTCAACAATAATGTCACGAATTTCTTCTTTGTGGGCTTTGATTTCAGCTAATAATTTTTCTACATAACCGGTTCTTTCTTCAAGAGATAGATTATTCCAAGCAGGAAAGGCTGTCTTAGCTGCTTCAACTGCTTGGTCAACATCTCCATTTGCAGAGTATGCAACTTGGGCAATCGTTTCTTCAGTTGTCGGGTTTTCTACGTCTTTATATTCATTATTGGTAGGGGCTGTCCACACACCGTTAATGAAATTGTTATACTTTTTCATGAGAAATCCTCCTTAAAATCTTTTGCCTAACTATCTTATATGATAAAGGACATTTGAATAGCTAGCTAGTGAAACGAATTGGCGCTACATTGTTCTTAATCGTTGCCGGGGAGTTTGAAAGAGCCTTTTTATTCTAAAACAGCGACTTGTCGGATACTTTGTATGAAATTAAATGAAAAATGAATTTTCTTGTAAAAAGGGCTAGAATTTGTGGATATAGAGGCTTATAATTAGCTATCAGAAAACAATGTTAACACCTAGTTTGGCGGTATTTCTAGGTTAATGGAGGGGTAAATTTGAAATTGGGGATAGCTGGGACTGGGAAAGTCGTTGAGCAATTTTTACCGGTAATTGCTGAGTTACCAGAAATACAAGTAACGGCAATTAATTCAACGCCAAAAAGTGTTGATAAGGCAATCGTCTTTCAAGAACAATACGGAATTGATCAAGTCTTTAGCGATTACAGTCAATTCCTAACAGAAGCAGATATTGATACAGTTTATGTTGCAGTAATTAATAATTTACATTTTCCTTTTGCTAAGCAAGCCTTGCTCCATGGTAAGCATGTGATTTGCGAAAAACCATTCACAATGTCACAAAGGGAATTAATTGAATTAGAACGGCTTTCAATTGATTATGATTTGGTGTTGGCGGAGGCTGTAACAGGGCAGTTTGTTGAAAACTATGGTAAAATTCGCGAATTGCTACCACTCCTTGGCGATATTAAGTTAATTGAATGCAATTTTTCAAAATACTCTAGTAAATACGACTCCTTCACAGCAGGTAACGTTTTACCCGCCTTTGATGCTAAAAATGGTGGTGGTGCCTTGATGGATTTAAATTCATCCAATATACATTTCGTTGTTGGCTTAATTGGTAGACCAGATAAGGTCGCTTATTATCCAAATATTGAAAACTCTATTGATACATCTGGTGTGTTAATTATGGACTATACGAATACTAAAGCAGTATGTATGGCTTCTAAAAATTCTACCGGGAAAAATGGGGCAACGATTCAAGGGACTAAAGGCACTATTAAGGTAAATAGCGCGACGAATAGGGTCACATCATTCGATATCTGGACAAATGACGGGTATACAGACCACTTTGAATTGAATACATGCGAGCATAAAATGGGCGCAGAATTTAAGATTTTTGCCAATTGGATTGATCATGGTGATACGATGTTTGCAGAAGAACACTTAGCTCAAAGTTTAACTGTTATGGAAGTGTTAGACATGGCTATCGCAGATTCAGACCTAAAAGAAGACCCTTTTTGGGAACCAAAACTGACATTTTAAGATTATTTAAGTCCGGATATTTTATTCGGGCTTTTCTCTATATCTTAGAAATATTGCGGTGGGTTAATACAGATAGATTTTTCTGCATAGCTTATCATGTTATGATTATTGTAAGAAAGTGCTGTAGGAGGTCGCTATGAAAACTTGGACAAAAGTCGCACTAGGCACATTAACAGGTATTGTTGCTAGCCAAATTGTTAGAGCCCGCAAGGTGAATATTTCTTATGCTGCACAATTGGTCGAGGATAGTTTGACCCTAGCTTCTAGTATTCTACCTGGTCAAAAATCTAATTATGACCGTCTGTACACCCTCGCTTATAACCGCAATGAGCTACCATTAGCCCTTAGTTGGACTAAGCGTTCAATGGGCTTTGACTATTTTGATGACTTTACAGATACTTTTACAGTACAGAATGACTTATCGGCGCCAAGCTCAGATCAGCCAGAAAAAATCATTTTCTACCTTTCAGGTGGTGGCTTTTGGTTACAACCAACTTTAATGCACTTTAATATGGCCCGTAAATTGGCAAACCTAACTAATCGACAAATAGTGATGCCCTTGTATCCAAAGGGGCCTATCCATAATGTGGTGGATGCTCATAAAATGATTTTGAAGCGGTATCTATATTTAATAGAAGAAAAGGGAATAGATGCGAAAAATATTGTGATTTTAGGGGACTCTACAGGTGGTGCATTGGCGGTTTCCTTTATGCAACAATTACGTGACTATTGCTTACCGTTACCAGATTCAGCAATCCTGATTGCCCCAATTCTAGATGGGACATTGCAAAATTTTCTAGTTGCCTATGACCATGTGGAGTACGAACCCTTTTTACAACCGAAATTAATTGCCCTTGAAACAGAAACTTTCGCTAAACCATTTCCGGCAATTAGTCCCTTAGTTTCGCCTTGGTACGGATCATTTAAAGACTTACCACCTATATTAGTCGTGAGTGGCACGAGAGATTTAACCTTGACTTACATACTTGCCTTGAAAGACAAAGTTGAAGCTGAGGGATTACCGATTTATTTCGATATCTACCAGCATATGGTCCATATTTTCCCAATTTATCCGATAGCTGAAGCAGATGATGCGCTAGAAATTATGGCGAATTTTATGGTAAAGAGGACTTTTTAGCTGATAGCTTTCTGACAAGCTTATGTT
>JAEZWY010000222.1 GCA_023442905.1 Bacillota bacterium
GTATTGGGTCCTTGGGTTGAAGCAATCCAACTACCAAGGAAATAGACTTGGTCTAACATTTGATAATTGGGATTTAATGGTGTAGCGCTAGGGTAGCTGGCTAGAATATTATCCCGTTTATCAGGCAAAATTAAATTGCGACGGATTAGGTTAGCTAATAGGGGATCATTATGTGCTGCCTGGCTTAAGTGACTGTTAAAGCCCGTTGCATTGATTAAAATATCTGCCTTGTGTCGGATGCCATTCGCATAAAGGTGGAAATGACCATTTTCTATAGGTGTGACAGTGGTTAAACCAGATACCAATTTTAATTTACCTTGGTCAACTAAATCTAAAATTAAACGAATTGACGCAGCAGGAGCTTGGGTATATAAGATCCGTAAAAATGGGCCCAATTCTTGATAGAAATAATCCCTTCCTGCCGCATCTAAAGCCCCCATTAAACGATGTAAGACCGGGTAAAAGGTACGGAAAAATCCTTGAAAACGACGGTAGTCGGAATCGTCATGGCGAATAGCTTTACTAACGGTGGCTATAGAGCCCGTATTAAATTTAGACCACACTTGGCTGTAGTTGATACCATTCGCTTTTAAATCCGCTTTAACTTGGTCGATAACTGGTTGAATTGGAACAGCACCACCGTAGGTATTACGCTTAGTTTCGATCCAATCATCATCAATTGATTGGATGAAATCTTCATTTGCATCTGGTTGAATGACTGAACGAAATGGTTCATTCCTGAAATAGACCGTTACTTCTCGCTGGTCGAATAAATTATATTTATTGCAATAATTAATGAGGTCAATAGTCGTTAAGCCAGAACCAATCATCCCGATGCGATTTTTGCCGTCGACTGCTTGAAACTTTTCTTTTAAAGGGTATGGATCTTGAATATAATTTTCTTGCCCATCTAACTGATAAGGGTCTTGGTAAGGTGGGTGACCGATGGCAAAAAAGACCGCATTATAAATCGGTGACCAACCATTTTCTACGGTGAACACTTGATAAGCTAAGTTCTTTTCTAGTGACCGGTGATATAATGGTTTGCCCTCCGTATCTACAACTTGAAAGTCAGTAACTTTAGCTGGAACGTGGCGGACGAAATCCTGCGCCAAATAAGGTTTGATATAAGCCTCAACGTATTCACCATAAATCGTTCGTGGGACAAAAGTATTGTCTACATCAATATCAGGATAATGTCTTTTAACCCAATTGATAAAATCCTTGTCATCCTTGTCATCCTTGTCATCAAGCGATAATGATCGCGGAAAAGAATTGATGACAGTTGCATCATCATCCTCAGCATAAGGGGCGCCCGCACCTAAGCGTGGTCGTGTTTCATAGACATCCACTTGATCACTGGCACTATTCAAATTTAACTGTTTACTTAACTGAATTAAGGTACTTGCACCAGCAATCCCAAAACCTACAATGGCAATTCGCATACGACATCCTCATTTCTAGAAACTTTTAAATTTCATGATTGTTTACTCATTAAATTAGATTGTAACTGAATGTACATGTCTAGTGGGCTTAAAGTGCTCAAGCATTTTTCAATCAGGTATTATCGGAAAAAGCTATAGAAGATTAAAATATACAATAATTGTATTTAAATAAACCATTACTGGACCACGCTATTGTCTCTTCTATATCAGTCATGATCGCAGCTAACGATTATGAAAAAATAAAAATATGGACAGAAAGTCTTTCATTAAAAGGATCTAGCCAGTTTTTTTATACAAAGAATGAGCTGGAAGAAATGACTATGGTTTGTATCTTTAACTAGGCAGTAACGTTGAAAGGCAGAAGTTAGATTTGTTAGATTGATTGCAAGCAAAAATAAATGCAAATAAATATAGCAAATATTCTAATTCTAATAAGATATGGCATTGATGAGTAGAGTAGTTATTGGTGTAATCCACAGAAAGTCTGAATTTGATGAGATCAGATGATTACCGGTAATGAAAATGAGCTTTGAGCATCTAGCTAGTGAAAGCTAGCTAGACGGGTAAGACCGTTATATTTTTCAGTATTTACTGGATGAGAAATTGTCTATGAAGATAATTTAAACAAGGGTGGTACCGCGACCAATAACTAATCGCCCCTTCTTAATAAGCAAGTTGTTTATTAGGGAGGGCTTTTTCTTTTGCCAGAAGTTATTTGTATAGAAAAGAGGGATGGGTTAAAGAAAGTTTACAAGGATAGCGCGAAGACAATCATGACAGTACTGGAGGCAAGTGAATGGGATTAAAGTTAAGCATATTAGACCAATGTATTATATACGAAGGTGAGACTGCACAGTCAACCTTAGCAAAGACAATCGATTTTGCCCAAAGAGCTGACCAATTGGGTTTTGACACCTTTTTGGTTGCAGAACATCATTTTACAAAAAATATAGCGAGTACTACGCCTGAAGTGCTAGTTGGCTACTTATTAGCTAGTACAGATAACATACGAATTGGTTCAGCTGGTGTGATGCTACAACACTATGTTCCTTACAAAGTAGCAGAAGCTTTCAGTGTACTTCACCAATTGGCACCTAGTAGAGTAGTTTTAGGTGTTGGAAAGGCGCAAGGGGGGAAGGATGAAGCGGTAGAGGTCTTACAAAGAGACTTTATCAAGCCAGTTCAATCCTTTGATGATAAATTTGTGGAATTAACGCAATTTATTCGAAACAATTTTCCCGCAAACCACCCCTATGCTGGTGAAGAATATGACTTACAACCAGAAATTGACGAAGGTTTTACGATTGATTTGCTAGGGGGAAGTGAAGAAAGTGCTCAGCTAGCGACAGCACAAGATACTGGTATTATTTACCCTTATTTTGCTGATTCAGATGAAGCAAAACTTTCCCGAATTCGCCAAGCATATCAAGGTTCGGCTGATTTTAAAATTGCCGTCATTGTGTACATTACTGATGACGAAGAAGCCGGCGAAGCCTACCTTGCTGAACAAGCATCTTATACAGTTATCTTTAATAATGGTAAACGCGTCAATTTCAACCAACAGGCAGTTGCTGAAGATTATGCTAAGTTACATCAAGATAAGGAAGCGCGTGTCATTGAACGCCCAGTAGGTGCTTTTGTAGGAAATGCTAACCAGGTAAAAGCACAACTGGTTGATTTCTCTAAACGATTTGATACTGAACATTTTGTCATCCATACAATTGGGGTCGCTTATGAGAAGAAAATTGATATTATTGAAAAATTAGCAAAAGAAGTTATAGGAGGCTAAAACATGGCGGAAAAACGAGCAGATCATATCGTATTGTGGGCTAAAGAAGGCTGCCATTATTGTCAAGAAAGCAAAGATTATCTACAAGATGAAGGGTTATCTTATGACATTATAGATGTAACCAATAATGATCAATTTAGAGATATCTTACAGGTTAAATATGGGGTTTCATATGTACCAGTGGTAGAAATTGGCCAAAGAGACAACCACCAATATCAAGGTATTATCGATATTGGGTTAGAGAATGTTATTAATGGATTAGCAGCAGCTAGAATAGGAGAGAAGACATATGAGTAAACAAATTCATTTTGGCGCAATTTTACATGGTATTGGTGGTACAACGGATGGTTGGCGTCATCCAGAAGTGGATGAAACAGCAAGTACGAATTTTAATTTTTATAAAACACGAGCGCAACTAGCTGAAAAGGGTCTTTTTGATTTCGTCTTTATTGCCGATGGTTTATATATTTCAGAGAAATCGATCCCTCATTTCTTAAATCGTTTTGAACCGATTACCTTATTGTCTAGTCTAGCAGCTGTTACTGAAAAAATTGGTTTAGTTGGGACCTTTTCAACGACCTATACTGACCCCTTTACGCTTTCTAGACAGTTATTATCCCTAGATCATTTGAGTAATGGGCGTGCCGGTTGGAATTTAGTGACATCTCCGCAAGCAGGGGTTGCACAAAACTATAATAATAGAACCTTACCACCGCACGGTGAGCGTTATTTGATCGCTCAAGAACATTTAGACGTTGTGCGTGGTTTATGGCGGTCTTGGGAACCGGATGCCTTCCCTAGAAATAAAGAAACTGGTCAGTATTTTGACCCTGAAAAGTTACACCGCTTAAATTATGAAGGGGATTATTTCCAAGTTGCAGGGCCTTTAAATATCGGCCGTTCACCGCAAGGAGAACCGCTGGTATTCCAAGCAGGTTCTTCGGATTCTGGACGTGCTTTCGCAGCTGGTAATGCAGAGGCCATCTTTACGCATGCTAATTCGTTAGAAGAAGTGAAGGCTTTCTATGATGATATTAAAGAGCGCGCTAAATCGGCAGGTAGAAATCCAGAAGATGTAAAAGTATATCCTGGAATTAATCCATTGGTGGGTGACACCTTGGAAGAAGCAGAAGCTGCTTATCATGAATTTGCGAATCTAATTCCGATTGAAAATGCGCTAAAATATTTAGCACGTTATTTTGATGACTATGATTTTTCTGCTTATGACTTAGATGCGCCATTCCCAGAACTTGGTGATATCGGTAAAGATGCTTTCCGCAGTACCACTGATTATATTAAGAAACGTGCAAAAGAAGAAAAGCAGACTTTACGTCAAGTTGCTTTGGAACAAGCAGTAAGTCGACCAAATTTTATCGGTACGGCTGAATCCATTGCTGATGAAATTCAACGCTGGTTTGAAGCAGATGCGATTGACGGATTTATTATTTCTGGAGATATTCCGGGGGCCTTTGAACGCTTTGTGAATGAAGTGATTCCAATTCTTCAAGACCGCGGTATTTATAGAAAAGATTATCCAGGTACAACCTTACGTGAACAGATTGGTGTACCTATCGTACCTTAAAATAAAAAATTCAATGAAGCTATGAAAGGCGAAATCTTGATAGCTTCATTTTTTTATTTTATATATTTATACAATTTTTGTATTAAAAAGCCTTTATAAATGTGATCATCTTACTAGGATATTTATCATTTTTGATAGCTATATACGATTAGTAGTAAATGATATTTTAGTTAGAAACCGCTAATTATCAACTTTTATACCAAGATTCTATTTTAGTAAAAAGTAGATATGAGGAAAACTTAGCTTGTCCTTTATAAGCAGTAATCTTGTCTAAGGCTCATTTAGTTTGATAAATTGACTTCAAGTAAAAAAGTTATTAGAAAATATGCGAGGCAATAAAATCTAAATATAACAAAATATAAATGCAATGAAGAGAAGAGTAATTACTTTAGTATGCTACAGAAAGTCTGTGAATGATGAGAGCAGATGGATACAGGTAATGAAAATGCGCTTGGAGCATCCATCTAGTGCAAGCTAGTTGGACGGGTGGGACCGTTAAGCCTGTCAGTATATACTGACGGAGATATTGTCTGCGAAGACAATATGAAAAAGGGTGGAACCATGATTGTTGACCAGTCATCCCTTCTTAATAGGATTATTTCCTATTAAGAAGGGATTTTTATTTTACCCAAAAGTTGGTCTAGACAAAAAATACATGATGATGAGGATGAACGATGAATAAAAATATGATTGAAATTGAACATTTAAAAAAGGCTTTCGGACATACAACAGTTTTACAAGATATTTCTTTTGAAGTGGCTACAGGAGAAGTAGTGGCTGTTATCGGACCATCAGGGTCTGGAAAATCAACCCTACTTAGATGCTTAAATTATTTAGAGCAACCAAACGCTGGAGTCATTCGCATTGGTGATGTATCCGTAGATACAAGTAAAGCATCAAAGAAAAGTATCGCTAACTTGAGAAAGCAAACTTCGATGGTCTTTCAGCACTATAACCTGTTTAAAATAAAACCGTACTTGAAAATGTGACCTATGCCCTTGAGGTTGCTCAGGGTTTTTCTAAAGAAGCGGCTAAGGAGAAGGGGATGACCTTACTGGAAAAAGTTGGGTTAGCAGACAAGGCGGATAAGTATCCTGTCACTTTATCAGGGGGGCAACAACAGCGAGTTGGGATTGCACGGGCAGTTGCTGTTAATCCTCAAGTGATTCTATTTGATGAACCGACGTCATCCCTTGACCCTGAGTGGGTTTCTGAAGTTTTGCAAGTGATTTCAAATATTGCTCGCGAAGAACAAGCTACAATGATCATCGTGACGCATGAGATGAATTTCGCTAAAGAAGTTGCCGATAAAGTAGTGTTTATGTCGGATGGCTATATTGTGGAATCAGGGAAACCAGAAGATGTTTTAGAAAATCCACAACATGAACGCACTATTCAGTTTTTAAAACGTAATGCCGTTAGGACAGGAGGTTAGTATGTCGTTAGATTTTACCTATATTATTGAAATTTTACCGGATTTATTAAGGTATTTACCTATTACTTTATACCTTACCTTGGCATCCATGGCGATTGCGATTGTAATTGGTGGGTTGTTTGCGGTGGTATTAGTGAATAAAGTGCCAGTTATTACCCAGATTATTCAAGTGATCATATCCTTTTTCCGGGGGACGCCACCAGTAGTTCAATTATTATTAATATACTTTGGTTTACCGCAGATACTGCCAATAGCAACAGGGATGACGGCTGAATCTGCCTCAATCCTTACATTCTCCTTGAATACTGCTGCTTACTTGGCTGAAGTTTTTAGAGCTGCCTTGGTTTCAGTGGATGAAGGACAAGTGGAGGCGGCTATGACAGTCGGCTTAAGTTACGGGCAGACCTTACGGGGAATAGTCTTACCACAAGCGATTCGTAACGCTATCCCAGGAACAGGAAATACCTTTGTTGGCTTATTAAAAAACTCCTCACTCGCCTTCACAATTGGGGTCGTGGAATTACTGGCTCAAGGAAAACTATTCGCCTCAAATTCCTTGAAATTCTTTGAGGCTTACTTTGCAGTTGCTTTGATTTACTGGGCACTGACAATACTTTATTCGCTGTTACAAAATTGGTACGAGAAACGCCTTGCTGTACCATACACAAGATAGAAGGAGGAAAATGATGAAAAAGTTTAAATTATTCGGGTTAGGATTGGCTTCAGTTTGGGTGTTAGCAGCATGCGGTACCAGTTCAGGAGCTGAAACGACTGGGGCAGAAAATGCTAATGAAGGAGATAAGCTGGTAACTATTGCTGCCTCTCCAGATGGCTACCCCCAACATTATCAAGAAGGGGATGAATTGAAAGGATTTTCTGTGGATGTTGCTGAAGCGGTGGCTAATGAAGCGGGTTACGAAATTGAATGGGCGCTTTCAGATTGGTCAGGAGTAGTTGCCGCCTTACAAGCAGGTAAAGCTGATACAGCAGTTAATTTCGCTAATACACCGGAGCGACGAGAAGCCTATGTTTTTACGGATAATTACTTCTATGCCTCTACTGGTATTGCTGTGAATGCTGATGATACTGAAACCAATACTTTAGAAGATCTATACGGAGAGACTGTTAATGGTGTGGTTGGTTCTAACTATGCTGCAGTTTTAGCGGAGTTTGATCCTGAAGATCAAATTGATATCGCCTTTGTAGAAAGTATGGATGTCGCCGTAGCAAATATTCAATCTGGAAAAGTTAAAGGCTATGTGAATGGTTATGAAGAATTGACAGCACAAATTAAAAATCGTGGGCTAGACCTTCGTATGATTGACGAAACTTTTGGTGAAAAACCAGTTGGCTTCCCTTTTAAAGATACGGAAGAAAATCAACAGATTATAAAAGATTTTAATGCGGCACTTCAAACCTTAAGTGAAGATGGTACTTTAGCAGAGATTTCAAATGAATACTTCGGTGTAGATATTACCCAATCAAAAGAAGCTACTGAATAATCAGGTTATATTAGCTCACATATTTAAAAATAGAAAGGAAGATTTTTTATGACGAAGAAACAATTAAAACTAGGTGTACTATTATTTGGTGCTGGGGCACATATGAATGCGTGGAAAGCTGAAGATGTAGCAGCCGACGCTTCTATCGACTTTGACCATTATGCAAATTTAACTAAGAAAGCTGAAGAAAATGCAGCAGATTTTGTCTTCATTGCAGATGGTTTATATATTGATGAAAAATCTATTCCGCATTTCGTCAACCGCTTTGAACCTATCGCACTATTATCAGCCTTAGCACCCATTACTTCAAAAATTGGTTTGGTGGGCACTTTATCGACGACTTATTCTGAGCCTTATAACGTTGCGCGTCAGTTTGCTTCCTTAGACATTATTTCACGGGGACGGGCAGGATGGAATGTAGTGACGTCACCATTACAAGGTTCTGCTGGTAATTTCAATAAGGGGAATCATCCAGAGCATGATTTACGCTATGATATGGCAGATGAATACTTACAAGTGACGAAAGGTTTGTGGGATTCATTTGATGATGATGCCTTTGTTCGTGACCGTGAAGCCGGTGTCTTCTATGATAAAGACAAAGTTCATGTGTTAAACCATAAAGGTCAATTCTTTCATTCGAAAGGACCATTAAATATCCAACGTACACCACAAGGTCAACCAGTTATTTTCCAAGCAGGTGCAAGTCCTAAAGGGATTGAATTTGCGGCTAAACATGGGGAAGTGATTTTCAATGCTGCAGGTACTTTAGAAAAAGCGCAAGAATACTATAAGGCTGTAAAAGACGCTGTGAAAGCTAATGGCCGCGATCCTGAAAAAGTGGTTATTTTACCATCACTATCACCTATTACAGGGGCAACGACTGAAGAAGTTGAAGCTAACTATCAAAAATTACAACAATTAATTGGTTTAGATGAGGCGCTAGATTACTTAGCGCGTTTCTTTGACCACCATGACTTCAAGCAATATGATCCAGACGCACCATTCCCAGAATTAGGTGAAGTAGGTGCGGACGGTTTCCGTTCAACAAGTGATGAAATTAAAGCACGAGCTAAAGCAGAAAATTTAACATTGCGTGAAGTAGCACTACAAACAGCGACACCAAAAGGAAACTTCTATGGTACTTATGATGAGTTAGCAGATAAATTAATCTACTGGTTAGAAAATGATGCAGCAGATGGATTCATGTTAAATGAGCAAGTATATGGAGATGCTTATGATGAATTCTTTGACCATGTGTTATCGAAGATTGCTGAACGTGGTTATTATTCTTATGAATATGATGGTGAAACCTTACGTGACCATCTTGGCTTAGACTACAAAGAAAGTCAGTATACAAAATAAAAGGCTATGCTGATATATATCAATATAAATAGAGGTAAGCAGCCCCCCTACGTGTTGCTTATCTCTATTATTTTTATTGCTTAGATTTCTAACCAATATACGGTTGTTGGTCGACCGATTGACCCGTATTTGGTTTCTTCTTTTAATACTTTGTGGTCGACCAAGAATTGGATGTATTTTCTGATGGTGACATGGGAAAGGGTGGTTTTACTGACCAATTCCTCAATGTCAAAGGGCTCGTCGGCTGCTCTAATAACAGTCATCAAATGCTGTAAGGTTTTTCTAGATATTCCTTTTTGCAGGGGTTCGTTATCTAGGTCTAGTCCTTGAACGCCTTGTCCGTATAGTGAGTCTAGGCTGGCTTGGTCTAGATGGTCTTTATTATGCAGGACTTGGTGCTTTTGTTTAAAGTGGTGCAGGCTTTGGTGCAACCGCTCAGCATTAAATGGTTTGAGTAGATAGTCAACTGCCCCGTAAGCCGAGGCTGTTTCGACGGTAGACGCTTGGTTGGCTGCCGAAATAATAATGAATTCGACGGGAATTGACTGATCCCGAATCCACTTAACGAGGTCGAGACCTGACTCATTTTTCAAATTAATGTCTATTAAAACGAGGTCAAAGGGCTGGGTTAGTAAAAATTCTTTAGCCTGGTCCAAGTTTTGGGCGGTGGCGGTGACTTTGAAGTCGTCTATGGCTTCAACGAAACGCTGATTAATCATGATAACCATTGGATCGTCTTCGACAAGTAGTGTCTTATAATTCATGGGCATCTCCTTGTGGGTAATCAATGCGGAATGAAAAGTTCAGTTGTTGGTCGTGCATGGATAATTCGGTCGTAACCTGTTCAGTCCCCCATGGGTAGTCAGAAAGCCATGTATATAGGTGGTCGACGTCTCCTTGTAGGCGGTAGTTAGTGATGAGTTGGCAACGGTCGGTATCAAAATCAAGTGATAGCCATAAGCGTGAATTCTGACCTAATTGACGTAGTTCCTTATCAATGACAGCGACTGTTTCCATCCATAATTGGTTGGTAGTCGCTTCATAGGTGTTTGGAATTTCATTGTGAATTTCAAGTCGTAAGTCCTTCAAACTTTGTTTTAAAATCCGGTGTTCCCCAATTAAATGGCCAGCAATGGTTGGGTTTTTAACCAACATGGACAGCCGAATCGTCAAATCTTCCTCGTCCTTAATCAATGAAGCCAGATATTGGTCTAGTGCTTCATACTCTTCTAAATCTGTTAAACCGTAAATTACATGCAGGCGGTTCAAAAATTCATGGGCTTGAACTTGCAGCGACTGGGCATATTCAGCAGTTGAATGCAGTTGGTCCAGCAGGGCATAAATTTCGCTAGTGTCCCTTATGATATAAATTTGACCCACCAAGTTTTCTTGTACCAGAATGTCCGCTTGCGAAATCAGGTATTCCTTATCTTGATAGTGGAAGACCGCACTGTGATCGCCGTGCATTTCAGGTAGACTGATCACATTATCCAATTGTGTCTTATTTTCTTTGTCTGGAATTGGAAAATGGCGTAGCGCCTCTTTGTTGGCTAGGGTAATTTCACCGTATTGGTTGGTGACAATAATGGCGTCATGGCTGTAGGCAATCATGGCCGATCTTTCCTCGAAGGCTTTAGCGATTTCCTTTGGTTCCATATTGAAGAGCTCTTTTTTAATAGTATAAGAAACGAAAATCGCGACCGTTACACCGATAGCTATACTAACAATGAGGGCGCTAGTTGTTTGCTGGTCATATTTTTCAGAGAAGACATCAATAGCATGGTTGGTTTTACCAACGACAACGGCCCCAATGACTTGGTCGTCTTGAATAACTGGCGCAAAAGACCGCAAGGAATTACCGAGGGTACCAATCCCTGTTGACACATAAGGTTGACCGGTGAAGACTTTTTCCTCGTCTCCGCCCGCAAATGGCCGATTAATCAGGTCCGGGTCTGGATGGCTCAAGCGTATAGAATCGGTATTAATGACCACCACATAGTCTAGGTGATATTGGTCTTCGTAGGCGTGAGTAAAGTCAGTGAGTGTTTGCGATGTTTGGTTATTTTCTAGGGCAGTGATGATTTCAGGTTCATTTGCCAGGTCTTCACCCATGTTTAAGAGATAGCTAGACTCTGTTTCAATGATGGCATCTTTATTTAAGTGACGTGTCATTAAATAAAGGCAGCCTACTGTGATCGCTACCGTTGAAATAATCATTAACATGAGTTTGGTGAGGAGTCGTAAATTATGCCATTTAATCAACTTGGCTGTCCTCCCTTTTTTTTCTTGTATTTTTATCCGCATTTTCAGCGCATTTCCTATCAAATTTCAGTATAGCCCTTTAATTTATAAAGTTCAAATAAGACTTAAAAAACTTAAGTAAAGACAAAAAGTGAATAAACAGGCATATACTATAGTAGATCAGAAATATATGAGGAGGAAATACAATGTCAGATCTTGCACGGGATGAAAGATCAACAGGATCCACTTGGCAGGGCATCAAAGTTGGTCCCATGCCCTTACCTTGGTTTCTTTTATTCGCAGCTATTATTTTAATGGCAGCAGTAACTGAAAGCTTACCTGTTGATATGTTAGGAGGGTTCGGTGTTATTTTAACCCTTGGCTGGGCGCTTGGGAAAATTGGGGACACCATTCCTGGCCTAAATAAATTTGGGGGTTCAACGATTCTATCTATGTTGGTACCAGCCATTTTGGTTTTTTATGGTTTGTTACCAGATAATGCCATTGAATCAGTGACTATGCTGATGAGTGATGCCAACTTCTTAGACTTATACGTCTTTGCCTTGGTAACTGGGTCTATTCTTGGGATGAACCGCCAGGTATTGGTACAAGGATTCGCCCGCATGGTGATTCCAATGTCAGTTGGTTTGGTTTTAGCGATGCTGATTCCAGCAGCAATTGGCCAACTTGTGGGTATCGGCTTCCAGGAAACTTTATTTAATATTGTCACACCAGCTATGGCAGGTGGTATTGGTGGAGGTGTTTTACCACTAGCTCAAGGTTATAGCGAAGTTCAAAATATTGACTATGGTGCTATGGTAGCCATTTTAGCGCCAGCTTCTATCTTATCTAACTTCTTCTCTATAGGTGTTGCAGCCATTGTCGGCCGATTTGGCGAAAAACATCCAGAACTTTCCGGAAACGGTACTCTAGTTCGTCAATCAGCTACTGAGGAAAAAGAATTAGTGAATAAAGAGAAGAAAACACCGATCAATTTCCAAAGTATCGGTATTGGCTTATTCTTATTAGTCGCGGTATATATTTTCGGTAATTTGATGCAAGGTATTATCGGTTTACCAGCAGCAGTAATTGTTATCTTTGCTTCTACTATCATGAAATATTTCCAAGTATTGCCAGCAAGCATTGAAGAAGGTGCTAAGCAATTAAATGGTTTTATTTCAAGTAACTTTACGGCGCCGTTAATGGTTGGTCTAGGTATTATTTATTTAGACTTAAAAGCTGTTTTGGATGTATTGACTTGGCAATATGTAGTTGTGGTACTTTCAGTCGTAATTGTTCTAGGATTAACTGGTTTTATCTTAGGTAAATTCTTGAACATGTATCAAATCGAATCAGCGATTTTATCACTTAACCAATCAGCTATGGGTGGTACAGGGAATGTGGCTATCTTAGCGACTACTGACCGTAATAGCTTAATGCCATTTGCGCAGGTAGCTATCCGTATTGGTGGGGCTATTACCATTTCAATCATGATTACTTTATTAAATTTATTGGCATAAACATTTTTACATAAGCATTCTTAGAAAGGACGTATAATTATGACAGACGTAAAACAAGCAGCATTACAATTGAGTGAAGAAAAAGGCGGAAAAATTGAGGTTATCTCAAAAGTGCCAATTACAAACATGGATGAATTAGCTGTTGCTTATACACCAGGTGTTGCAGCTGTAAGTTCAGCGATTGCAGAAAATAAAGATGATGTTTACCGTTATACTAGTAAACGTAACTTAGTAGCCGTTGTAACAGATGGTTCAGCTGTTCTAGGTTTAGGTAATATTGGACCAGAAGCAGCGATTCCAGTCATGGAAGGTAAAGCGGCTTTATTCAAGGCCTTTGCTGATGTTGATGCAGTACCCATCTCATTAGACACACAAGATGTTGAAGAAATTATCTCTCACGTCAAAGCAATTGCACCTTCATTTGGTGGCATTAACTTGGAAGATATTGCAGCGCCACGTTGTTTTGAAATTGAACGCCGCTTAAAAGAAGAATTAGATATTCCAGTTTTCCACGATGACCAACATGGTACAGCAATTGTTGTATTAGCCGGTTTAATCAATGCCTTAAAAGTAGCTGAAAAAACGATTGAAGATGTGAAAATTGTGATCAATGGTGGTGGATCAGCAGGTACAGCGATTGCTAAGAAAATGATTCACGCTGGTGCGAAAAATGTGATTGTATGTGATATTGATGGTGCTATTTCTGAAGATGATCCTGCATTACAAGAACGCCATCAAGAATTAGCTTCAATTTCAAACCCAGACCACTTAAAAGGTTCATTAGAAGAAGTTATTAAAGATGCGGATGTCTTTATCGGTGTATCTGCACCAAATGTCTTCAAAAAAGAATGGATCCAAACTATGAATGAAAAAGCGATTATTTTTGCAATGGCTAACCCTACACCAGAAATCATGCCTGATGAAGCTAAAGAGGGTGGCGCATTTATCGTTGCAACTGGACGTAGTGATTTCCCTAACCAAATCAATAACGTCTTAGCTTTCCCTGGTATCTTCCGTGGTGCTTTGGATGCACGTGCAAGTGATATTACTGAAGAAATGCAAATTGCCGCTGCAGAAGGTATCGCCAGCATTATCCCAGATGATGAATTATCAGTTGAAAATATTATCCCAGATGCTTTCAACCCAAATGTTTCTAAAGTTGTTGCTAAAAGTGTAAATAAAGCAGCAGAATAGTCTCCATTTATTTATAGGCTGAAATATTCACCTCAATTATATATAGCAAGTTTAAAGCCCTAGATCTTAAGTGTGATAAGATCTAGGGCTTTTGTGTGTATTTATTTATATAGATATTTCTTACTCAGAAACATTGTAAGTAGCCGCACGGTAGTATTGGGCAACCCCATTTGGTTGATTGATAACATTATCTAAGTTTGGATCAATTAAATTAGCATATGCTCCTTGGTAGATTGGGCTGACTGCTGCAGCGTCTTCTACTAGGTATTTTTCAGCGGCTAGGAAGTTGTCCCAACGTGCTGCTGGGTCAAGGGCGTTAGTTGTTTTGCCTTCGGTCATTAATTCATCGTAAGTAGCGTCTGAGAAGTCACCTGATGATAGTGATGAACCTGTTACAAAGTAATCAAGGAAGGCAGTTGGATCGGCGTAAGACGGGTTATAGGTACCGTATACGATATCAAATTCTCCAGTTCCAGTGATTGCTTGACGAGATTTTAAAGGTACGTTTCGAACAGTTACGGTTAAACCAGGTAGGTTGGTTTGAAGTTGGGCTTGTAAGTATTCTGAAGTTGCTTTAGATGTGTCTGTATCAGAAGTTAACAATTCAATTTCAACTGTGTCTGTACCTAATTCTTCTAAGGCTAAGGCCCATTCTTCTTGGGCAGCTTCTAAATCAAAGGTCATTAGATCACCGTTTTCTTCACGGAAGTCGATGCCTGATTCTGGGTCAGAACCGAAATCAGCTGGGATCCAGCCACCTGCTGCTTGTGAACCGTCGTCAAGGATAGCGTCAACAAAGGCTTCTTTATCGTAGGCTTGGCTGATGGCACGACGGAAGTGAACGTTATTCGTAGGGCTTGATTGGCTATTGAATTCCATGTAACCAATCATCCCTTTAGGTTCAATATGTAACACGTCAGTGTCTTGGTATTCTTGAACGTAAGGAGTAGTAATTTCAGTGTATTGGAGTTCGCCACCTTCAAACAAGTTTACGTTTGTTGAGTTTTCTTTAGACATTACCCAGTCGATTTGGTCTAAATCAACATTGTCAGCGTCCCAGTACTCATCGTTTTTCGTTAATGTCCATTCAATTTCTGTTGAATTCCAGTCGCTCACTTCAAATGGTCCGTTGTACACGGCATTTTCTGCAGAAGTTCCGTAGTCAGAACCCAGTTCAGTAGCTACGTTATGGTTGACTGGTAGGAAGTAAGGTGTTGCTAGTAAATCCGTAAAGTAAGTTGTAGGAGAGGCCAGGGTGATCTCTAATGTTTTATCATCAATGGCTTTAACCCCTAGTGTGTCTGGTTCAGCTTCACCGTTCGCGATAGCTTCCGCATTTTCAATGACATAGAATTTATTGGCATTACCACCGATTGTTTCTGGCGTCACTGTTTTTTTGTAGGTGTAAACGAAATCTTCTGCAGTTACCGGGTCACCATTTGACCAGTCTGCATTTTCACGAATTTTAAAAGTATACGTTAAGCCATCTTCTGAAACTGTTGGTTCCTCAGCAGCTACCCCTAATTCATTACTACCATTATCAGCTGGACGGTATAAACCTTCCATTACATTGGCAATTGTATTTTGACTTGGTGAGTCAGTTGAAGAGATACTATCAAGTGAAGCCAATTCGCCATTAACTGTCACCATAATATTTTTTGCTGCCTCTTCGTTCTCTGTCGCCGTGCCACCATTTCCACACGCTGCTAGCACCAGTGTAAATGCCGTCAGTGAAAGGATCCCCAATTTCTTCTTCATAAATCTCAACCTCTTTTCAATATCGCTATAATTATCCCTGTTATTATAACTTATCCTTTGTGAAAAACGGAGTAACTTGCTTAGTGATCGACTTATTAAAAGACGGTCACTATTGATAAGAAAAAGGAGACGCGAGTGTATCACGTCTCCTTATATTTATTATTATTACTGGTTTAAAAGGACTTAGGATTCGCTTATTTCTTTCTCTTTCGCTCATCCATTTCAGCTTCTAACTTCAAACGATTAGAAGTGGAGTGTCTAAATAGGTCTTTCAATTGTTCGCGATCATCTTTTTTGATAGCATCTTTAATTAAATTAAGTTGTACTTCAAAGTCTTGGATAGACTGTAAGAGGTAAGTTTTGTTATCAATAAAGAGCTCACTCCAAAGATCTTCATTGATTTTAGCAATCCTTGTTAGTTCTGGATAAGAGTCACCAGTGAATTTTCCAGTTTCGCGTTTTTTATGGTCTGAATTCATTAATGATATCGCAATGGCATGGGGTAATTGTGAAGTGAATGAAATCATTTGATCATGGAAGCTAGCTGAAACACGATTAATCTTACCAAAACCAATTTCTGTAGCGAGTGCTTCGATTTTTTTCAAAGTATCTTCCTGGTTTGCTTCAGTTGGTGTTACTAGGAAATTCGCACCTTGAAATACTGACCCTTGTGCGTAAGCAATACCACGGTTTTCCCGACCAGCCATTGGATGGGTGTAAACAACTTCGATATTTTCAGGTAAAACAGTGGCCATTTCAGCCATGAAGGTCTCTTTGATTCCGGTTGTATCCATTAAGATGCTACCATCTTTAAAGAAATCACGGTTAGCTTGTATAAATTTTACGGCAGTTTTTGGGTATAAGGCCATAATTGTTAAATCTACTTCAGGCAAGATGCCTTCACCTGTTAAGAAACCTTCCTTGATGATACCCATATTTACTGCAGTATCAAGTGTTTCTTGGTTATTATCAATTCCATAGATATCTTGATAACCTGCAGTTTGTAATGCCTCTGCGAAGGAACCACCAATTACACCTAAACCTACTATCCCAATTTTCATCTTGATACTCCTAACTGTATTCTCATATTTTATTATTCCATGATAACATGTAGACTTATACATTTGTTAGCATTTCTCTGGAAAATATAAGGTAAACATTGCATAATTTATACCCTAATGTAGACGGAAAAAAGAAACTACAAGTGGTTAATCTAATTTTATCTCTATTTTAAAGATAAAAAAAGCCAATGCAGTGGGATGCATTGGCAGTCGTAAATAAATTGAGATGAATACGTACGCGACATATCTACTCTATTTATATTATTGCATTTTTTGCCACTTCAAGTCAAACTATTTTTTTGATAACTTTGAAATCTTTTTTAGCAAGTAGATAAGCACCAGCCCATAATGCGATTATTGCGAGTGATACTGCAACAAAAATATACCAAGCTAAAGTATATGAAGTTGCTTCTGCAATTGATGCAGCCATTAATGAACCAAACATCATCCCTAAGAATAAGAATTGGTTGACTAAGCCGAATACACGAGGGTAAGTTTGTGCTGGGAAAATTGCAGAGATTAATAAAGGTGCAAGTACTGTACCATTTGCATTACCTAAACTAAATAAGATTGCTAATAGGATTGCAAAGCCATAAGAGGTCGTACTAGCTGCTAAGAAATAAGCAATTGCTAACAGGATAGATGACCAAATGGTTGCTATAACAGTGCCAAGTTTATCTGCAATAACACCCATAGATAATTTACCTAAAATACCAACAGCAGAATAAATAGAGATGATTGCAGCACCTTGTTGTGCACCATGTAAACTTTGCATGAATGGGGGGAATTGACCTAAACCACCGTTGTTAGCTAGGCCGACAAATACAGCACCTAATAGTAATAAAATGAAGAATGGCTTACGTAATGATTCTTGCATGGTGAATGGTACGCGGGCATTTAATTCAACATCATGGTCATGATGATTATTTAAGTTATCAGCACCTAAAGCTTCTAGTCCTTTATCTTCAGGTTTCGCAACGAAAATGAATTGGCCAATACCTAAAGTAATGATTAACATAATGGCACCATATGTCATATAAGTAGCACGCCACCCAATAGCGTTAATTAAGCTCGTCACGATGGGGCTCCATATAATCCCTCCAACCCCTAAACCTGCAAGGGCAATAGATAAAGCTAAACCACGTTTTTCAACAAACCAAGTGGATATTAAAATGGACATAGCCATAGCCGAGCTAGTTAAGAAGCCAAAACCTACAACGATAGACAATAGATAAAACATCCAGACATTCGTTACTAAGCCGAATGCCATGTAAGCTAAACCATAGATAAGTGAACCGATTAAGAATACCTTTTTGAAGTTTTTTGCGAGTAAGCCTGATACCCAAGATGACAATAGGACTGAAATACTTAAAATTAAAGAATTAGAGATTGAGAATTGGCTACTAGAGATATTTAGAGCATCTTTGACAGAATTTTGATAAATATTTGCTATCGCAACGCCTGCTGGTCCAGTAACCGCCAGGACTAAAACCGCACCGATTACTATTTTCCAACCATAAAACATTTTATTACTTTTCATTCATTTCCTCCTATATTTATAAAGTTGATTTAGACAGAAATTAAAGCAAGAAAAAACCAGTGCACAAAAATTGTTATTTTTGCACATTGGATTTCTCTTGCTTGTGAAATCTTTTCTAATACAATTTAATTATACACCGATATATAGTGTTTCTTCAACTTTTTCTACTAAGGAAGAGTACTTTTGAGTTTTGTTGAAAATTGCATTTATTGTCTATTTTGTAATTGATATATTTTAAATCGAGTTATTTTGAATGAAATTTATCATATTGTTAATATTTTTCTAATTTGCCATTATGATATAATAGACTTAAATAATAGAAATCCTAAAAGCAAACTACTTAATAAACTGTAGGATAAAAGGAGAGTTTAGATGGCTATTCTAGTTACTGGTGGTACTGGTTATATCGGTTCCCACACAACAATTGAATTAATCCAAGCTGGATATGATGTCGTAATTGTGGATGATTACTCAAATAGTAAACCCGTTGTTTTGGAGCGAATTGAAGAAATTTCTGGTGTGCGTCCACGTTTTTATGAGGCAAATGTTCTAGATAAGGAAGCTTTAACACATATTTTTGAAGTCGAAGATATTGAAGCGGTAATTCATTTTGCAGCCTTTAAAGCAGTAGGTGAGTCTGTTGCTAAACCGATTAAATATTATGATAATAACCTAGGTGGATTGGTATCAGTTCTAGAAGTTATGCAAGAATTTAATGTGCATAAAATTGTGTTCTCTTCATCTGCTACTGTTTACGGTATGGATAACGAGTCACCATTAACTGAAGACCTACCAACAAGTGCAACTAACCCATATGGTTATACTAAGGTCATGAATGAGCAAATTTTACGAGATTTATCTGTGGCTGATGATCAGTGGTCAATCATGATTTTACGTTACTTCAATCCAATTGGTGCGCATGCATCAGGTTTAATCGGAGAAGATCCAACAGATATTCCCAATAACTTAATGCCTTACATTACTCAAGTAGCTATTGGTAAACGCGACCACCTATCAGTATTCGGTAGTGACTATCCTACGCATGATGGTACTGGTGTCCGTGACTATATTCACGTAGTTGATCTAGCAAAAGGACATGTTGCTGCAATTAAACATGCCCTAGCACATGAAGGTGTTGAAACAGTTAACTTAGGTACCGGTATTGGTTATTCGGTCTTAGACTTAGTCAATACGTTTGTGGAACAAAACGGGGTCGAAGTACCATATGAATTAGTGGACCGCCGACCAGGTGATGTTGCTGCGAATTACGCAGATGCATCGTATGCTAAATCATTATTAGGCTGGACAGCAGAACATGATCTAGCAGATATGTGCCGTGATTCATGGAAATGGCAATCAAATAATCCAAACGGTTATGACCAGGACTAATTAGATGAATTTAAAGGGAGCTTGCGAAGAAATTCGTAGGCTTCTTTTTTTAGCTATGCGAAGAGGAGGTAATAGTTATATTCTGTTAATTGGAATTATTGATTTTTTGTAACACAACTGCAATCTATGGGTAATCTATAAGTTAAATTGTATGGGTGTTTTATGCTATAATATGAAGCAAATGCTTTAGGATTATGGCGTTTATTTTTGAATATGCGCATTATAGTTGGGATTAACATATTTTAAGCGTATACGATATGTGGTAAAAGGTGTGTAAAATTTTTACAGCACATTTGACCACATAATTTCTTTTTACAAGGTGGGGAAAATACTATGCCAGCATGGCTAGGTGAATTTATAGAAAAGTGGCAGGCACAATCTCGATCAACTCAATTTACGGTTGTGGGCATTGTGATAGCCGCTATAGTGTTGATGATTATTCCGTGGAGAGCATCTGCTGAAGAAGGAAATCCTTTAGGTATACAAGTGGATTCACAACCATTAAGTGGTTCTGATTATTATTCAGCAGAACCGTTAACAACTAATGGGAATGATTCTGGTATATCTCTGGGCGATTCAAGTATCACTTCAAGTGAAGACACTTCAGTTGCAACATCAGTGGAATTAACCAAAGATGCGGATTACAGTACAGATTTAGCAAGTTTAACAGCGGAATATGAAGCGAATTCAGCATCATTAGCGCAATCAAGATCAAATGATCCTTCTTATACAGCACCAAGTGTATCATCTAGTTCTTCATCATCTTCGTCATCGACTTCTTCAAGTGCTAGCTCATCGTCATCATCTTCATCATCAGATGACAGCTCTAGTGAAAGTAGTCAGACGGATTCAGTTGGCACGTACACAGTTCAATCAGGTGATAATGCGTACCGAATTGCAACCAATAACGGTTTAACCTTGGATGAATTTCTATCATTGAACGGTAAAACAGAAGCTTCTGTGACCCCTGGTGAAGTAGTTCGTATACAATAAGTGAATTTTATGTGAGTTTGTTCGTAAGAAACGGAGTATTCGGTCGAATTTACTAGCAATTATAGTGAAAAAGTTGTATTCTTATGTAGGTAATTTTTTCGTATAGGTCAGATTTATAAGTAATTTATAACTCATATCAAATAATTTGTAGTATAATATATAGTAAGTAAGGAGGGCTGAACATGGAAGAATTAAAAATTGCGAATGCACAGCCACGCGAAGCGGCTCGTCAAAAAGCAACACAAAACGCAGCAGAGATTCTTTTAGAAATTCGTAGCAAACGCGGTATTTCTCAAGCGCCTCTAGCTGAAATCTCTGGACGTAAACAAAGCTACATTTCACGTGTAGAATCAAGACAACAAAACATTTCTTTAGCGACATTACAAGAAATCGTTGACGCTGTTGGCGGAAACTTAGTTGTTAAAGTAGAATTATAATCCTGACTGATTAACAGAAATAAATTTAGAAAAGTCGTATTCGTTTGTGGCCCTGAAGTTCCATAAACGAATGCGACTGTTTTTATACCGAAAAGGGGTGTGACATTATGGCCACACCCCTTTTAAATTTATTGATTTGGATGTTATTATCCCAAAGCCTATTACCTATATAAATAAAAGAGAACTGGCTAATTCACCAGTCCTCTTATGACTCATGTGCTTATGCTTCTGTAGGCATAGCGTAAATTTCTTGAACTTGACGGTTCACGTAACGGCCTGAAACAGCTGAGTAGAAGACATTTTGTTGGTCGTCGTTTACAAAAGCTTCTGTAGCGATAAAAGCATTTAAAGTTGCTTCTACAGATGCTGCATCTAAGTCAGATTTAGGATTTTTGATAGTTACGGTACGTGTTTTGTTGTCAGCAGTTTTAAATTTTAATTCAAATACATTTGTTTCTTCAATCATAAGATTCCTCCTTTAGGACAATAGGGACATACAGACAGTTAGTTGATTAAGCGATTAGTCAGTAATGATATAACGTTCAACTGCAACAGCACCAGTAAATGGATCTTCAACTAAGTTAGAAAGGGCAATGGCTAAATCGTTTAATTTACCAGTATCTGGATTTTCGATTAAACCATTTAGTGTAATACGACTTTCTTTTTCTGTGTCTAAATTCAAGTATGTTAATTCTAATTTTGCTGATTCAAAGTTTTTCATAGGTAAACCCTCCAATATTTGTTTTGTAAGCCCTCCGGATGACTTACATAAATAAGAACGATGATTGAGAGAAAAGTGACAAGCTAGTTGCAGAAATTGTGACCTAAACTTTTCCTATGCTAGAATATATAGAGAATATCGGGATTTTTGAGGAGGGATGATAGGATGACTGAAAAAAAACGTGGCCCTATGAAGTTGTCTGATATAGGGAATAAAAGTAACCCATCAAAACCGTCGACGAGTAGAAATAATAAGCCAGCCTATAAAAAAGACAGATCACAAGAAGTTGACCAGACTGAACCAAGTGTGGATAGCTTGGCCTCTGATTTACTAGCCAAAGCTGAAGGACTGCGAGCTCAGAAAGCGGCGCCCCTTTTTCAAGGAGAAAATAAGCGAGCAGAAACCGACGAAAAACGGGTGTTGGCAGGGGAAATTACGGCTATTGAGGTTCAGAAGAAGAATAAGAAACGGTTTAATATTTATATCAAAGGTCAGTTCGCCTTTGGGATCAGTGAAAACACTTTGGTGAAATTTGCCTTACATAAGGGGCAAGTCCTAGATCAAGAGTTTATCGCAGATATCCAGCAAGTTGATAAGGAAGATTATGCTTATCAGTTGGCGGTCCGGTTTTTAAGTCATCAACTGCGGTCTGAAAAAGAGGTAAGGGCCAAGTTAGCTGAGGAAGAAATTGAACCGGATGTAATGGAAAAAGCGATTATAAAGTTAAAAGATGTGAAACTAATTGATGATACGATGTTTGGGCAAGCCTATACAAGAACGGCGATGAATATCAATAAAAAAGGGCCTAATGTCATAGCTAGAGAATTGAAAAATAAGGGACTAGGGGAAGAAGAGATTGACAAGTCCTTGGATGAATATGACCGAGGTACAGAAGTGGAAAATGCTTATACTATTGCAGAAAAGTATTTTCAAAAACAACTAAGGAAGGCATCTCATCGTAATGCTAGTCAGAAAACGAAGCAATACTTAGTACAAAAGGGTTTTGATAGTGATTTGATTCAGGAATTAATGCAGCAATTGGCAGAATATTATCAAGATGAAGACCAAGAACTCGCTGTTTTACATAAAGATTTGGACAAGTATATGCGGCGATATAAAAAACTATCGGGCAAAGAATTGACCTTTAAGGTTAAAGGAATGCTCTATAATAAAGGTTATCCTTCAGACTTGATCAACCAAGCTCTTGAGGAATATGAGGAAGATATTTAAGAACATATATAGTAGAAAAGGAAGCAAACCAGTGACTGAAGTAAATCAAGACATCGATCTATCTTTATATATAAATCAATCCGCCATTCAGGACTTGGGCCCAGTAATAGAAGGCGTTCAAGTGTGGGGGCCGGTAACGAATCAAGCTTTTAGGAAAACTTTCTTGGACTGGTATGATCAGGAAAGTCGCCGGTTACCCTGGCGTGAATCTAAAGATCCATACCGGATTTGGGTATCGGAAATCATG
>JAEZWY010000031.1 GCA_023442905.1 Bacillota bacterium
TGACTGAAATATCATTAGCTTGGTTGTTGACTAAAGTAACTGCCCCAGTTGTCGGTGCAACTAAAGTCCACCACATTGATGGTGCAGTTGCTGCTGTTGACTTAGCATTATCTGCTGAAGAAATTCAATATTTAGAAGAATTGTATACCCCTCACCCACTGGTAGGGGTGATGGCTGACAACCATTAAATCAAATTCAAAAAGGTGATTGCGCTTGGCGCAATCACCTTTTTATATTGTTATGATATTATATTCAAATCTTAGAAAGTAAAGAAGTCATCGTCATCAGCTTCTGCTGCTTCCTCACGTGCTTGTTCTTCTAATAATAAAGTCTTGTCGTATTTTGTAATGAATGGGTAGTAAACAGCAAAGGCTGCTAATACACAGACAAATGATAATACAATCGCACGCCAGTCTGCTGTCCCAATAAAGGCACCGATACCAACAGGCATTGGCCATGGTTGTTGCGCAATAATAGGTTTTACAAAGTCTAATGCTGTTGCAAAGTAAGCAATTGTTGCTGCAACCATTGGTGCACCGATAAATGGTAAGAACATTGATGGGTTATAGATCATTGGCACCCCGAAGATAATCGGTTCGTTAATGTTAAATAACGCTGGAACGATGGCCGTTTTACCTAAGGCTTTCAATTGTTCTGAACGAGCGAAGAAGGCTAAGAATACTGTTAAACCTAATGTAGCACCCGCCCCACCGACGATAACATATCCATTCCAGAACTCACCAGCTAATACGTGGTCTGCACCAGCAGCGTTTTCTGCCATATTCGCTAATAAGATTGGGTTAACTAGAGACGTGATAATGGTAGAACCGTGAATCCCAACACTCCATAAAGCGTGGATTAAGAATACGATAACCAATACCCCAACATAAGTACCCGTAATTTGTGTTACGAAACCAAATGGTGCTTGAATTAATTGGAACAAGTCAGTACCAAACATCACTAAGATACCGTTTAAAATAATGACTGTGAAGGCAATAACGAATGTTGGTACTAAGGCTGTAAATGAGTTGGCAACACCTTGTGGCACTGCATCCGGCATTTTAATGACCCAGTTGTTTACAATACATAGACGGTATAATTGAACTGCAAGGACACCCATGATGATCGCTGTAAAAATACCAATCGTACCAAAACGAGTTACCCCGTCACCCCCCATTGCCCAACCATTGATAATAGTTGATGCATCAGTGATTTCAGTTGTACGAACCATTGCACCATCTTGCCAAACCAATTGTGGGATAGCCATCAAGAATGCAAATAGTGATAATAAAGCACCGTTAACTGGGTTCATATCTAACCCTTCATCATCAACGTAAACTTTTGTAAATTCATAACCTAGGACAATCGAGAAGTATAGGGATAAGACACCCATAGTAGCTGTATTGGCTAACATGTATAATTGCGTAAAGTTACCGATCGTTGCGTCATAAATACCTTGCAGCGCTGGAACAGCCGTTGGCAATACGTTTAATACCAAGAACATAGACCCAACAATCGTAAATGGAATAACGGCAATACCCGTATTCATAATGGCACGGACAAATTTAGTTGTCGCCAATTTACCTAAGGGGTTCATAATATATTTTTCTAAGAAACCAAAAGCTCCAGTAGATTTATTTTCTTCAGACATGTTCAACAACTCTTTTCTTCATTTTTTTTCATCATTTAAGATGTGTATTTTTCATATCGTTGAATATATTGATATTTCTTATCTTTATTCTTAGCAATTCGTTGAATTTTGAATAAAGATACGCTCGCTACCACTAACCCCACTCCCAGGATAATGTAAACAAGTAATATAGCTTCATCTGACATTCCTAAAAAAGGATATAGATAGTTGAATGCGGTTTCACTAAAAGTTGTAAAAAATAGTAATACGTTTACAACAAGCTGCACTTGAAAATATATTTTTGAAAATTTCAATGTATTGTCATGTGTCCAATACAGTCGTAAATATTCAAATGCGGCCATTCCACCAATTATTACCATAATAGCTGGCAGAACAACTGATGAAACTTGTGTAAACAGATTCATAAACAGCCAATATAAATTGGCAATAACACTAAAGGCTAAAGCATAACGAATAAATAGGAAACGATTAAACTTAAAGTTCCGCAAAGCCAATTCTTTTTCTTGTTGTTGCACTTCTTTACTTTTTACCACGTTAACCGCATTCCTTTCTCTAGCTACCCTTTAAGTACTTTATACATTTCTAACATTTCTACTGCCATTTCACGTAAAGTGGTTGAAGTCATCAAATGATCTTGGGCATGAACCATAATAATTTCCATATTGATATCTTCACCGTTCGCATATTGATGTAATAAGTCAGTTTGCGCATTATGCGCTTCAACTAATGCATCATTTGCTTCTTGTAATTTGGCCTCTGCTTCTTCATACTTACCCGCACGCATTAATGGGAAACTTTCATGAACTAAGGTCCGGCCATTCCCTGCGTGTAGAATAATTGTAAATGCAATTGTTTGAATTTCTGATGATTCCATTCTTTATCCTCCTCTCTTAACCATTCTTTTCAGCTTGCAACAAAGGCTTCAATTCGGTGAAAGTCAATTTGGCTAAATTAGATACCCCATCTTCTGTTGGGATATAAGCTTGTGGCGGGATATTCGCAACTAATTTATTAGATGCTTCTGCTTCTTTGGCAATTTGATCATAGTACATTTTAATTTGTGGTGAAACTAAGTATAAGTCAAATTCACCTTTTTTAAAGAATTCTGATGACTTACTTACTGTAGTTGCATCTAATTCGATTGGAACATTTTTACCTTTAAAGAAGTCAGTGGCTTTCTTAGCCATTAATGATGATGACATCCCTGCGTTACAAATAATAAGTGCTTTTTTCATAATAATTCCTCCAATATATATTTATCATTTAATTTAGTAAAAATTTGATGGTACAAAAAATTGTGCTTGTTTTGAGCTATACCATAAAACGCTGTAATCAAATATGGCGCCATTAGATAGGAAAAACTGGTTGATCAACTCTAAACCATAAGTATCAGAAGGTTCATTTAGAAATCTACCCACTTCATCCCCCATTTGCTTGACTTGAAAGAAAGCATTAGAGAAGCTAGGCTTTAAATCTAAATTATCTTCCAAATAGGTGAAAATTGATCCGCGAGCAATCTGCTCATTCATATACCTGACATATTTCTTTCTTAAATAAGATGTCTCAAAGGAATGAATTTCTCCTTTAATATAGCGGGTCCTCTGTACCATATAAATATCTTCATTTGGTTCACATTCAAGGTATTCTTGGATAGTCGCATCCGGTTTAATCAACTCAACTTTGATAACTCGACTAACGATCGTTTCATCCGGGAGAGTCCTTGTCAGTCCTTCTGGTCGATTCAAATTGATTTTCCCAGGGATATAAACATCTCTTACAAATATTCCTGACCCCTGAACTTGGTAGATTTGCCCTTTAGCTTCTAGAATATCTAGCGCTTTTATAATCGTCGATTTACTTGCATTAAAATCAACCACCATTTCATCAATCACTGGCAATTTGTCATGTCGTTTTAATTTGTTATCCACAATGTAGTTGGTGATTTCTTGCGCTATCTTTTTATATTTAACCATGAAACCACCCCCTCATTATTTAACTTAAATCACTACCGTTGTTGGCAATGACACCTTGATACCAGAAGAATGAATCTTTTCGGTAACGGGCTAGAGTTCCTAGCTGCTCATCATCGCGGTCAACATAAATGAACCCATAACGTTTGCGAATACCTTCATGCGTTGAAATCAAATCAATCGCTGACCAAGGATTGTAACCTAACATCTCTACGCCATCACCGATAGCTAATTTCATTTGTTCGATATGTGTACGTAAGTAGTTAATCCGGTATTCATCATGAATCTTGCCATCTTCAGTTAATTCATCATAAGCACCTAAACCATTTTCCGTAATAAGAATTGGTAAATGATAGCGGGAGTAAATTTCTCTAAGAGTAGCTCTAAAGCCAATCGGATCAATTTCCCAACCAAATTCTGTTTTTGGTAAAAAGTCGTTATCTACACCAAGGAACATATCTTCTAGACCAGAATTTTCTTGCTGACTCTTGAAGGCTACTTCTCCCGATTCCGGTGCTTCATAAGCTTTAACCGTTAAGGTATTGTAGTAATTAATGCCTAAGAAGACTGGTTTGGCATTCGCCAAGGATTCAAAATCCCCCTCTACTATATCTGGTAAGGCATCTTGTTTCTCTAACCAAGCCCATACCAAATTATTGTATTTACCATAAACTGCCATATCTAGATACAACCAGTTTCTGATAGCGTTTGCATTTTGTGCTGCTAAAGTATCTTCTGGATTCATGCTGGCTGCATAAGCAATAGCAATATTGGGGGCTGGCGCAATTTTCGCTTCTGGTAATACCTGGTGACAGATTTCCATAGCTTTCGCTTGTGCTACTAACATATGATGGTTTTGTTGATAAATTTCTTTGGTTACATTCTCAGTACCTTCAGGAACACGTAAAGTACCAATCACATTACCAACTAGTGTTAACATATTTTGTTCGTTAATTGTTAACCAATATTTTACTCGGTCACCATAGTTATCGAAGAGTAGCTTGGCATAGTCGACAAACCATTCAACTGAATCACGGTTACCCCAAGATCCACGTTCATCTAAAGCTGCTGGCATATCGAAATGGAACATGGTAACAATTGGTTCAATGTCATATTTTAAACATTCATCAATTAAATCTGAATAGAAGTCTAATCCTTCCTGATTCACTTGCCCAGTACCTTCAGGTATCACCCGTGACCAAGAAATCGAAAAACGATATGATTTAAAGCCCATCTCTGCCATCAAAGCGATATCTTCTTTAAACTTATGATAGTGGTCAACTGAAACCGTTAAGTCAGCTGTCCCTTCAGGTAAATCCTTTGTGTCCTGACTAGAAGGTCCCTTACCGTTTGTTAAACTTGCGCCTTCAACTTGATATGCTGACGTAGATGCACCCCAGAAAAACGTTTCCGGAAACTTAATACTGCCATTATTCATTCAACCATCTCCACCCTTCTTTTGATGACACCGCTTACACACCTTGAGAAAAAAATATTCCCTCAATAATTTTATCTACACAAACAAACGAATTGTCATCTCTGAAAACAATTATAAGGGTACAAAATGATTCAGTCAATAGAAATCGCTTCCATTTTAAAAATATTTTCAATATCTAATTGCAAAAAAAGGCCTGCAGTCTTATCCTACAAGCCTTAAACCTACAAAAATATTGATAATTTTTCTGCTTCCTTAATCTGTTAACCCACTATAGTCATGATTTAGAACATCGACGTACTCAAAAGCCCCATCTTGGTAATCGAAAATCAAAGCTGAACAGTTTGTAAAGCCTAAATTCTCTGAAATTGATCCTTCATAATTGGCAGCATCTCTAAAGAATTGCGCAATAGCACCCCCGTGACTAACAATTAAGACCGTTTGGTCGGGATGGTTG
>JAEZWY010000036.1 GCA_023442905.1 Bacillota bacterium
GGTTATGAATGGGTGTATGAAGAAATTTATGGTGCCGAATTTTCCACATTGACTAAGGCTATGGAAGAGGGTACTTTTTAACCCTCTTTCCACACTATTTTCCGATTACCCCATAAAAAAAACAAAAGTCACTACAGAAACCAAATCATTTTTGATTGACTCTTCTTATATCGTGCAGATAATTAATTTTTCTATAAAAGAATTCAATGAAGTTGAAATCAATCAATTTATTAAAACTATTAATTCCAATAAAAAAATATTATCTGACAGCCTAATCCGAAGCATTATATTGGGATATAAAGAAACACTAAAGGGAAGTACAAAGAAAAAAGTAAGAAAAAGATTAATAACTAACAATCTTCAAGCAAATCTATTGCGAAAAGGGGTTCATCCTGATTTGATAAAACTAATACTACATTTGGATTCAAATTATGATAATGGGTAGTTAAGTATTTGACATAAAAAACGAGATCAATTTTTGATTGTTCATTAATTCCTGAATAATTCATACTTTTAATTAAAACCATGTGAGACTGCCTCACGGCAGCTTACAATTACTTTTTCATCTTCACCCGTTAAGTGATGAAAAAAGAACCCCTTTCTGCTATGGTTAAAGTGACTAAACCAACCAAAAGAAAGGAGTTCTTTTCATGACTAGCTTACACAAAAACCAAGTAAAATTCAATTCAAATATCACTATTTCTCATACAGGTGGTCAATTATCGAGTGATTCGGGTCTCGTCCTAGTGAAAGAGCTGATGAACATCTTTGGTTTTTCTGAACTGGCTAAGCAACACATTCACATTGAAGACGAACGAGCGTATTTTACTCATGACAACTTATCCATACTTGAGCAGTTCATTATGCAATTAATTGCTGGTTACTCAGCTGATTCTGCAGCTAATCTCCTGAGACAAGATCCTGTGTTTAAAGCTGTTTTAGATAGGAAAGAACTCGCTTCTCAATCTTCACTTTCCCGATTTTTAGATCGACTATCTGAGGAGAATATCCATGAACTTCAAGCTTTGAACCAAGAACTTATCGATAAAGCACGCCTCATCCGTAATGATACGGAATTAATCATTGATTTAGATTCGACCCATTCAGATACATTTGGTCACCAAGAACAAACGAATTATAATACACACTACCAAACCTATGGTTACCATCCATTGGTAGCTTTTGACGGATTGACTGGTGACTTCTTAAAAGCTGAACTACGTTCAGGAAATCAATATACATCAAAAGGCGTAAAGGAGTTTCTCACACCTTTATTAGAGCACTATAATCACTCTCTACCAAACACTGACATCTTGGTTCGTGGAGACAGCGGGTTCGCTACACCTGGTGTGTATGATTCGTGTGAATCAAAAAAGAGTCATTATGTTATTCGACTGAAGAATAATCGTAGACTAGGTCAAATAGCTGAGAAATCAGTACTTTATGGCGATAATCAAAAGTGGGAAGAACGAGAAGTTCAGTACTTCTCGACCACTTATCAAGCACAATCCTGGTCACAAAGTCGTCGCGTGTGTATACGCTCAACACGTGAAGCGGGCGAACTACTCTTTCGACATGAATTTATCGTGACGAATCTATCAGAAAATGTTTCTCCTGATACCATCTTTTCTATCTATGCCAAACGTGGCACAATGGAGAACTTCATTAAAGAAGCGAAAGCTGGCTTTTACTTTGACAAAACAGACAGTCCTCGCTTTTTGGAGAATCATGTCCGAATGATGCTCAGCTTGATAGCTTACAACTTAGTCAACTTCTTAAGAACGATTGGCTTTGAAGAAGTCCAAAAGGGAATGACCATTCATTCTATTCGATTGAAGTTTCTGAAAGTTGCTGGGAAATTAGTCCAAACGGGTAGACGAGTCTATCTCAAATTATCTAGTTATCATGTGTATCAGAATGAATTCTACAGGGCCTTTGCTCGCCTGAGGCGAGCCAGTCAATGGATCTAATCCAACAATCTAACGATTTTTTTACTGGGAAGTTATCCAGGGAGAAGTATGCTCAAAATGCCTTACACCCAAAATTTATTCCTCAATATTTTTGAACAGTGAATGTTTGAAGTAACTTTTTAGTCAAAATCAGTTGATAGGGATATTAGTGATACATATTTCAATAAAATGTGCCAAAGAATTAAAGCTATGAATTATTCAGGTTGGAAAAGTATTAATTTTTTATCTTTGAGTTACAAAATAGCTGTACAGGGTAAATAAGCTAACCACGAAATTTAATAGGAAATCTGTAACTACGAGTTTAGCGACCATAGTATTGACATTTTAAAGAAATTTTGCTATTTTATATTGACAATAGAATAGCAAAACTTATTAAGAGAAAGTGGAGGGAATTGGCCCGATGATGCTTCAGCAACCGACCTTAAGGGAACGGTGCTAAATCCAACAAGTGTAAACTTGAAAAATAAGTAAAACATTCAGGCGAACACTTCTTAATTACTAAGTGGCGCTTTTTTTATTGCAAAATAATAAAAGGAGATGTTGTTGTAATGGAAGTAAGTGCAGTTGAAGTTAAAGAGTATTTTGAGGATCTTAAAAAAGTCGTATTGGATCGACAATCCTATTGGGAGGGAATTGATCCAAGGCCACATGCTGTAGGTGTTTTAATCCGTAGGAAAAGATTGTCTTGGTACGAAGAAATTCTTCCTAAAATTGAAGAAACTATTGAAATGTTAGAAGATATTAAGGATAAAAGAAATTATATTGAATAAAACCGAAGAGAAACTAGTGTACTTGTTTACAACAGTTTCTCTTTTTTATTTGTCTAGCTTAATTTTACAATTGGCGCTTGTATTCATAGGGTACCACGCTTATAAGGATTACCATAAATATAATGAGTTAATAAGAACTATTGAAGATATATTTATGCTACCAGTGTCTGAAGAAATGTTAACAGAGAAAGATAGAGTACATGGTTTGCAGCTATTCTATCTCTAAAAAAAACTTTAGTTCTCTGAATGATCTCATCAGTTGTAATTAATTGATTATTTACAATGACACCATCAGGTTGTTTATTTAATTCTTCTGTAGACATGTTTTCCTTCTAATAAAACTATTTAGAGGCTGGGACAAAACTACTTTTGCGAAAAAAGTAGTCCCACTTTCGTTTATTTTTATAAAGATATAGAAAAATACACTCCCACTACTGAACAAAAAAGTTCATAGTTTTGGGAGTGTATTTTTTTGAGAGACCTTTTGTCCCAGCCCCTTAAACCCCTTATTTTCAAGAAAAGGGGGAATTGTTGTATGAGAATATTTGAAAATCTAAGTAATTTCGGATAAATTTCTGCATTTACTAGCATGCTAACGCATGGTCAAGGGTTAATACCCTTAACAATCCCTCTGAAAGTTTCTAAAACGCAAAATAAAGGGTATATATAGTTTTCAGAATAAATATATATACATTTATACTCTTGTGTTAAAAAACGCCATAAGCGCCCCTTATTTTCGAAATTTTGCTATGGTATAATTTTAGGGTCGACTCATCGCAAAGAAATGCGAGGAGGTGCGAAAATGATAATTCTTCAAGAGCTCTTACTTACTATTACGGCTGGTGTAATTGTTCATATCATCAGCAAATGGCTAGATAGTAAGGACAAATAGTCGACTAGCCTTGAGTGCTTCCTTATAGCACAAAAAAGCCCCAGTAGTTCACGCTACTGGGGCTTTTGGTGCTTATGATAATTCTTCTTCGCTATTAAGTATAGCAAATTTATGAATTAACTTCAAGATTATGAATATTATTATGCTATATTACTTCCTTGTTATTTTTAGAATAGTACTCACCGCTAGGGTAAATGACAAACGTATCTATAGTAGCACTACCACCAGCCTTTTTCATTTTTTTAGAGGCAAGTGTAAGTTCGATACTACCATCATCTTGAATTTCAGAAAACTCTACTGCAATATCATCATCAAAGCCTTCCTGTTTTTTAATATACTCAAAAGCAGTTTCTTCGGTAAAAGGGTCGATAGTATCTTTTTTAGAGTCTTCTGTAAATGTCTGTGTCTCTATATCATAAGTCCATTGAGTATCAGGAGTATCTTTATTATAGTCTTCAAAATAAGTATCTATTTTGATTTTTCCATCTTCTCCCTTAAATATATAATAATCTTGCCCACCACGTCCTTGATTTTCAAAAGATAACATTAAGTAATCTGGATTATCTTGGGCAACTGAAAAATAATCACGACTATAAAATTCAGATTCTAAACCAGATATTTCACCATCAGAAGTAGCTTGTATACCTTTCTCATATAAATTGATAGCTTCATCCATAGTGATAAACGAATCTCTTTCTGAAATATCTAATAAATCAATTAATTGAGTAATAGCTTGATCATCTTCTGGCTCAACATAAACACTCTTTGTATTGTCATTTAAATTACTATAGTTTGAACCTTCTTGTGATTCACCTGTTTCAAAATTATAGGGAACAGAGTAAATATTGATATATCCCGAATCTTCTTTAGTTACACTATATACAATATTACCATCTGTTTCTCTTGGTCCTCTAATTTCAATTACATCTTCTTCATATACGCCATAATTTACATTATTTGGATTAACAAGAGAACCTGCAGGAATTAGTGTAACTTTTAGACTGTCTACCTCTTTATTATTACCAAAATTTAGCCATACTCTAGCGTATTCTATTTCCTCATCACTAAAATCATCTAAAACTTGACTATTTTTAGTGTTACTACTACTTTCTGAAGAAATTTCTGTTGATTGAGAGCTACTTGATTCAATTGTCGATGATGAACTAGATTGTGTATCTTCATTAGATTCGATTAAACTACATGATGCTAGTAAACTCACTAATAATAATGCACTAAAAGCTTTAATTTTACCCATATATTTCTACACTCACCTTCTACAAGTATTTATCATTACATAAATATGCAATAAAAACCGAACGTATGTTCTTGAACGCTTGTGGTTTTTATATTAAAATATATATATATAGATATCTATTATATTGTATAACAAAAAAAGTAAAAAATTAAAGAAGGAAGAGTATGAATGACGATTTAAAAGTTTCTGAAAATGGTTTGAATCTTATAAAGAGATTTGAAGAATTAAAATTAGAAGCTTAGAAAGTTACCCTGAAACCGGAACTTTTATACCTAATGATGCAATTATAGTGCGAGATAAACCAAGCACTAAAGGGAATCGTGTAGCAACTTATTATCCTGAAGAAGAGGTTCATTATCATACGGTTTATATTGGAAATGGTTATGTATGGTTAGAATACACTTCTTACAGTGGAGAACGGAGATATGTTCCATGTCGAACTTATGAAAATGGAATATACGGAGCCTTATGGGGTAGTTTAAGTTAAAAATAAGAAATTTAGTATTTAAAAAATTGATAAAAAGAAGCAGCAAGGGTGAGTGTAACGAGTGCACTTACCCTTGCTACTTTTTCTATTGAAGTTTTGTACGCTTCTGCCGACGAAAAGTTCAAAAACATATAAACTAAGCACAGAAATATTTAAAACGCCTTAAAACGCGAATATGAGCTTATCGGAAAACTTATACTATATTAGATATGAGGAGAAATTTAAAAAGAAAAGGAAGATAATTTTAAAATGAAAAATATTCTAAATTTTATAAATCAAGACACTATTACTGGAGCAATAACCACATTAATTATTCCAGCATGTATTAAAATTTATCAGGTATGTAGAGACAAATATCAATTCTATAAATTTAAAAAAATGATTGATGAAGAATATATAAAACCAACTGAAAATATAATTAAAGATTACCATTCTTATAGCAAAAATCCTCCTAGCAAAGAAATAACAGAGAAATGTGAAAAGCTAGATTACTTATTAAAAAATGAAATTAATTATTTAAATAGCAACAATCAATTTAAAATAATACGCTTAATTGAATATACAAAATTCTGTTTTTCTAAATTAATTAAAGTTTCAAATAGCTATGGTTTCAAGCCAATGACTGCTTCATCTGATTTTAAAGAAGATAAAGAAAAAAGTATAAAATTAAAAAATATCGTTCAAAAATATAAAAATACAAGAGAAAAATATATTAAATTAGAAATCGACAATTTTCCCCCTTTATAAAAAGGGCGCACTTTTTAAGTCATATTATTTTCTTCGAAAAGCGTGCGCAAAAAAAACCCTTCGTCAGTTTGATGTTAGGATGATTTCATGGACTCGTTTTGGTAGAATTTAACTACTAAGAAAAGGACATCCTTACTAAGAAAAATGTCCAAAATTTGGTGTTATCATTTCCAATTTAGATTTATATATACTAACATTTCACAGAAACAATTGATACTATCTATTAACTAACTTATACGTTCCATTTCGTCTTTTAAGGATTCAAAATCAACAAACTCACCTAGTCGACAGAAATCGCAGTCATCTCTGTGACAGCTATGTGTAAAATCAGCTGCATTCATTTGATGATACATTTCATAAATTTGAGCTTCTACAGCTTTTGTATCTTCTTCACCGATGGAAATTGTATGGATAGAATAGCCTTTTCCAGAATTTTCATCATCCAGAAATATATATTGCGTTTCTATTTTTTTATTCGTTGTATCGATATCTGGTGATATTTGTAATAAAAGATTATAATATGCAGCTTGACGCCAGTAATCTTTCCCAACTTCAAGTTCTTCGACTCCGCGTTGCGCAGATCCAGTCTTGTAATCCACCACACGGATGGTATCACCATCAAATTCCAGTTTATCGATAATACCATTAATAGGATACATTCCATCTAGCGTGACATAAATTTCTTTTTCTAAATTGATATCGTCATCTTTAAGACTATTAGGAATATAATCGATAAAGAGGTTTTCTAACAAGTGATAGCCATATTTCTTTATCTCTTCTGCTGGCATTGTATCGATAATTTCTGATTCATGTATCGCTAATGATTTATTAAAGACTGTTATAGCATTTTCGAAATCAAGGTTATCTCTATAAATCTTTTCCATTGTTTCATGAATCACCGTACCAAACACTGCTCCAGTAGGAATATGCTTCGTCTTTTCTCTAGTAGCATGCTCTTTCTTTACACCTGTTAAACCTGCGG